>JANYIK010000151.1 GCA_025362115.1 Methylophilaceae bacterium | reverse complement strand
ATGGGTGGCGGCCATGTTGGGCATCCACTTCTGCAGTGCTTTATGTAAGGTCTGGGGACTGATAGGTTTGGTCAGATAGTCGTCCATGCCAGCTGCCAGGCAGCGCTCCTTATCTCCTTGCATGGCGTTTGCGGTCATGGCGATGATGGGGATGTGGCGGCCGGTGTTCTTTTCATTTCTGCGTATGGTTTGGGTAGCTTCAAAGCCATCCATCACCGGCATTTGGCAATCCATCAGTATCAGTGCATAGGGCAGGGTGTTCACCGCCTCGGTGGCCAGTAGACCATTGCCAACAGCGTGTACGCCAAAGCCCAGGCGGTGCAGTTGCAGGATGGCCACCTTTTGGTTGACAAGATTGTCCTCTACCAACAAAATAAGCTGGCCTGCTTTCAGTGCGTTGCCGTTATTGGAGGCAGAAATGCCCAATAGGGTGGCACCTTCATCCTGTGGGAAAGTGCTTTGCTCACGCATATTGCCAAGTTCTGATAGCGTGTCGGTTTCCTCCAGGGGTAGGTCGAACCAGAAAGTCGAGCCTGTGTCTTTTACGCTGTGCATGCCTATCTCGCCACCCATCAACTCCACCAATTTACGGCTGATGACCAGACCCAAGCCAGTGCCGCCAAATTTTCGAGTGACCGAGCCATCAGCTTGTACAAACGGCTGGAACAACTCTTTTTGTGCTTTTGGCGCAATGCCGATGCCGCTGTCTTTCACTTCAAAACGCAAGATTTTCTGGTTGCGGCTGACGCTGACGCTGACCTGGCCCTGTTCTGTGAATTTGATGGCGTTGTCAACCAGATTGGTAAGCGCCTGGCGTATGCGTATCGGATCGCCCAACAGGATTTCTGGCACGTCGCTGGCGATACTGAAGTCCAGGTTCAATTTTTTCTCGCGCACTTTGGGCATGAGTAAATCCACTGTGCCGAGGACCAGACGAGGTAATGAATAGCCCACCTTTTCCACACTCAACTTACCGGCTTCTATTTTAGAAAAGTCCAGAATGTCGTTAATCACGGTGAGTAATCCGTAGCCGGATTCGCGTATGGTTTCGGCGAATTCGCGCTGCTGGTTATCCAGCGGACTATCCAGTAGCAAATCCGTCATGCCGATCACCGCGTTCATCGGTGTGCGGATTTCGTGGCTCATGTTGGAAAGGAATTCGGACTTGAGGCGGGAGGCCTTTTCAGCCTCCTGCTGAGCGGTTTTGAGCGGCGTGACGTCGTACAGCCAGGCAAGGATGGCGGGTCGGCCTTCATACTCTATGTTCAAGAAGGTGCCCAGTACCCATAGCGTCGGTTTGTCCTTTTTATTGAGCACCACCTCTTTGTTGGTGATGTTCTCACCCCGCGCCAGCGCAGCGCTAATTTTCTCGAAGATGCCGGGTTCGTAATAAACAGAAGGGTCCAGCGAGATCGCCCGGCTCAATGGCTCATCGAGCAGGTCGGCATAGGCCTGGTTGCAGAATAGTATCTTGCGTGTCTCGATGCTCATCACCCGCGTCGCGATGGGGCTGACATCGAGTAGATGACGCAGACGCAACTCGCTGGCCTGGAGACCGGCCTCCAGCGTTTTCAACGCCGTGATATCGGTGCGCATGTTCAGGAACTGTACCGGCTTGCCTTTGTTATCCAGGTAAGGAACGAACGTGGAGTTTACCCAGAAGTGCCTGCCTTGGCGGTCGCGATTACAGACATCGCCATGCCATACTTTGCCAGCCAGTACGGTTTGCCAAACGTCTGCCCAGAATTCCGGCGGATGCACGCCGGAATTGAGTATGTTGACGTTTTTGCCGATGATCTCGTTCGGGGAATAGCCGGCAATCTCGCTGGCCCGCTGATTGAGGTAGAGAAATTTACCCTCGAGATCCATGATGCTGACGATAGCGTGCTCATCCATGGCAAGGCGCTGGAATTCCAGCCCGTGCGCGGCTTCCAATTGCTTTTGTCGAGTCTCTGCGAATTCGCGCGCGCGCTGACGCAAGGCGAGCCATATTATCAAGGAAAGGACAATGCTGGCAGAGATGCCGCTGACTAGAACGAGGTAGTCTTTGCCGGTGTTGGTACTGTTCTCAAAGTCCGGCAGTGAACTGGTGTAAATTGTCCAAAGGTGATTGGAGAAGGTGAGGGTAGCCTGGTGCTTATGATGGGTGGAAATGCGATTCTCGCCATAGCCGTGGGGCTTGTCATCGGCATCGTACATGAGCGTGGCTTCTGATGCGATGACGCCATCGAACAGCTCGAAGTCTACATCGTTCTGGCTGTCGAAAAGATTCTTGAACATGGCGTTGATGTTGATCGGTATATAGACCCAGCCCTGCAAGTTGGCGCGGCGCTCGGCCACGGTATTGTGCGGCATGCCGTTGCGGTAGACCGGCGCGTAGAGCAGGGCTGCCGAGGGTGGTTTTGACAGGCCGCGATCTAAGATCAGTATGGTCTTGGGGGAGAGCGTCATCTTTCCACTGTCGCGTGACTGTTCCATGGCGGTGCGGCGTACCGGGTCGAGGAGCGCGTCGTAGCCCAGCAGGCGCAGATTGGAGATCGTCTCTGGAAATATGTAGACGGTACTGCCGTATTCGCTGCGGTTGCCCTCTGGCCAGATGTGGAACTGCGGCTGTTGCTGGCGGATTTCATCAATCTGGCTGCTCGGGTTTTGGGGCGTGATCCAACGTGCGAAACCCAGCCCTGTCATGCCGGGAAAGCGCATTTTGATGTCGAGCGTGGTGCCATATATCAGAAACTCCTCGCGGGTTACCGAATTTGAGGCGGAAAACAACGCTTTCACCCCGTTCAGGGCGTTCTCATAGTTGGCCCAATGCTGTTGGATGCGCAGTTGCTGATGGCGGGTGATTTCCTCGAAGCGTAGTTCGGCATTGTGGCGAATTCCCTCCCTGGCATCGAAGTAGAGTCGAAGGGTGGCGGCGCATCCGGCCAGCAGGATTAGCAACGGCAGCAGGCGTATCAAGCCTTGACCCCGCCGGGGCTGCGCCTGGCGCTCAACGTGCTGCGTGGGCATGATCGGCTAAAGTTTCACCGGCGCGGTGTGCCAGATGTGCTTGGCATATTCGGCAATGGTGCGGTCGCTCGAGAACTTACCCATGCCTGCCACATTCAAGATGGCCTGTCTTGTCCATTCTGCGGGCTTTTGATAAAGCTCGCCCACTCTGTCTTGCGCGGCGATGTAAGAGGCATAATCCGCTGTCAACAGATAATGGTCATTGTGTTGCAGCAGCGCATCCACGATAGGCTGGAAGCGATGTGGTTCTTCTGGCGAAAAATAGCCAGAGGCCATCATGTCCATCACCAGCTTGAGCTCGGCATTGGCGTGAACGGTGTCCCAGGAGCTGTAACCATCATGATAGAGTTTCTCTACTTCTGGCACGGTCAACCCGAAGATGAAGATATTCTCCGGCCCAACTTCTTCCATGATCTCGACGTTGGCACCATCCAGCGTACCTATGGTCAGAGCGCCATTGAGCGCCATTTTCATGTTACCGGTGCCGGAGGCTTCAGTCCCCGCCGTGGAGATTTGCTCGGATAAATCTGCCGCCGGAGCGATACGCTCGGCATTGGAAACATCGTAATTGGCGATGAACACCACTTTCAGCTTATCGCCCACCGCTGGGTCGTTGTTGACCACGTTGGCCACGTCGTTGATCAGGCGAATAATGCGTTTAGCCATCACATAAGCCGGTGCTGCCTTGCCAGCGATGATGACGGTGCGTGCGGCGACGTTGGGGTGTGTGCCCATGCGGATGCGGTTGTACAGGGTGATGATGTGCAGCACGTTGAGCAGTTGGCGCTTGTATTCGTGGATGCGCTTGATCTGCACGTCAAATAAGGAGTTTGGGTTGACGGTGATGCCATTTTTGCGTTGGATGAACTCGGCCAAGCGCGTTTTGTTAGCCAGTTTGATGGCGTGAAATGCGTCGCGAAATTTGGCATCGTTGGCGAAGGGGCGCAATTTTTGCAACTGATCCAAATCGGCAATCCAGCCCTTGCCTATCTTGGAGGTGATCAATTCCGACAAGCCACGATTGGCTTGATTTAGCCAACGCCTTGGCGTAATGCCATTGGTCATGTTGATGATTTTTTTCGGGCTGAGTTTATGGAAATCGGCAAAGATGGTGGTTTTCATCAGCTCGGTATGGATACGCGCTACGCCATTCACCGTGTGGCTTCCAACCACGGCAAGATGTGCCATGCGTACGCGCTTTCCGTGGTCTTCTTGAATGATGGACATGCGCCGCAGGATGTCGCTATCGCCGGGGAAGTGGTGCGCGACTTCCTGCAAAAAGCGGTGGTTGATTTCGTAAATAATCTCTAAATGGCGCGGTAGCAAGGCTTCAAATACGGCTACGGGCCAGGTTTCCAGCGCTTCTGGTAATAAAGTATGGTTGGTGTAAGAGAAGATGCGCGTGGTCAATCCCCAGGCGTAATCCCAAGGTTGCAGATACTCATCCACTAGTAACCGCATCATTTCAGCGACAGAAATGGAAGGATGGGTGTCGTTGAGCTGGATGGCGACTTTGTCCGGCAACTTATCCCAATCGGCGTGGTGTTTCTTGTAGCGCAACATGATGTCTTGCAGCGATGCGCTGACGAAGAAGTATTGTTGTTTCAGGCGCAACTCACGGCCCATATCGGTGGAGTCGTCCGGGTATAGCACTTTAGAGATATTCTCGGAATCGTTCTTATCCGCCACCGCTTGCATGTAGTTGCCTTGGTTGAACTGGTGCAGATTGAAATCGCGTGAAGATTTGGCCGACCACAGGCGCATATTATTCACGGTTTTGCCGCCGTAACCGGGCACCGGTGTATCGTAAGCCATGGCCAAGATGTCTTCGGTGTCTTCCCAGCGATGACGCAGCACGCCTTTTTCATCATGGTATTGCACCACATGCCCGCCAAATTTGACCGGATACCTTACTTCCGGGCGAATGAATTCCCACGGGTTGCCGTAGCGCAGCCAGTTATCGGGGTATTCCACTTGCTGGCCACCTTCGATGCGCTGGCGGAACATGCCGTACTCGTAACGAATGCCATAACCGTAGCAGGGGAGATCCAGTGTGGCCATAGAATCCAGAAAGCAAGCGGCCAGACGCCCCAGGCCACCATTGCCCAGCGCGGCATCAAATTCAACACCGGCGATCACTTCTAAATTCTGTCCGGCCTCGTACAAGGCTTGTTTCAGTTCTTCCTGAATCTCCAGGTTGAGTATGGCGTTGCTGAATGTACGTCCGACCAGAAATTCGAGAGAAAGATAGTAGATGCGCTTGGCATCCTTGTTGTAATAACGTTGCATGGTCTCCATCCAGCGTTCTACCATCCTGTCTCTAATCGTGAGTGCCGCGCTATCAAACCAGTCGCGCGTGGTGGCAGAGGCAGGGTGTTTGCTGATGGTAAGGGTGAGATGATTAGCCAGTGAGCGGGCGACACCGGCTTGATTCATGCTAGGACTGTCGTACTCCAGTGTGGTGGCAGTCTTGCTAGTTGCGGTGGATTTCCCAGTCTTTTTCATGACAGCCATTGCAGTTCTCCTCAGGTTGGTTTTTACACTGCTCGTCAGCTCCATTGTCCGCGCTAATACGGCGCTGTCAATAGCTGTGAGCATGTTCTAAATCAGTCGGTTATTGCACGTAAACCTTACAGTTTCGTAAACAGGTCAAGCTGTGGTGTCGGCCCAGTTTTTGCGGTTTTTGCAGGAGGAATGAATTGCTGAGTGTCCAGCTTTGATTGCTCACGGTTAAGGCCTTGCCGCTTGATAGTAAGTTTGAATCGTTGCGAAATTATGTCGGCAAACAAACCTTGACCTTTCATGCGCTGACCAAAAGCCGAATCATAGGTTTTGCCGCCACGACTTTGGCGAATCAGACTCATGACGTGATTAGCTTTGAGCGGCACGTGTTGTTGTAGCCAGCTTTCAAATAGATCCGTCAGCTCTAGTGGCAGCCGCAGTAATGCATAGTGTACGGCTTTCGCGCCAGATAACGCGGCTTGCTTGATGATGGTCTCCAATTCTGCGTCATTCAGCGCGGGAATGATGGGGGCGACCATCACTGTCATTGGTATGCCCGCGGCAGCAAGGCTCGATACCGTTTCCATTCTGCGTTGTGGCGCTGCGGCTCGCGGTTCTAGTGTTCTCGCCAGAGTGCGGTTCAGGGTGGTGATACTCACTGCGGCGCGGAGCAGCCCGGCATGTGCCATCGGCACCAGAATATCCAAGTCGCGTTCTATCATCGCCGATTTGGTGATGATGGCGGTGGGATGGCGGGTTTCCCACAATACTTCCAGAATCTGCCGCGTGATGCGGTGTTCACGCTCGATTGGCTGGTACGGGTCGGTGTTGCTGCCGAGAACGATGGTGTCGCACTGGTAGCCGGGTTTGGCGAGTTCTTGGCGCAGCAGCTTGGCAGCATCGGGCTTGAAGAATAATTTGCTTTCGAAATCCAGTCCTGGTGACAAGCCCAGATAGGCGTGGGATGGTCGCGCATAGCAATACACACAACCATGTTCACAGCCACGGTAGGGATTGATGCTACGGTCAAAAGGAATATCTGGGGATTGGTTGTAGCTGATGATGGAACGCGCATTGTCTACACCGACTTCAGTGCGTAAGGCTGGCAACTCATCATCCAGCGCACCCCAACCGTCATCCTCGCCCAGACGCGCCATTTTTTCAAAACGGCCCACCGCGTTGCTGGCGGTACCGCGACCTTTGAAGATAAGGGGTTTAGAGTTTAATTGCGCCATGACGTATTTTAATCCCAATCAATAGGCTCGTCTTTATGGCTTAAATTAGCCAATTATGGTTATAATTAGCCAATAAGCAGGTGCAGAGTTAAGGAAATATTCATTTTTTCAATAACTTAACTTTTGGCGCGAAGATTGCATAAATTAGCCATCTTCTTTGATTTTGAGTTTAGGGGTTTTTATGTTGCGTTATTTTTTCATGTTGGGTGTGATGCTGTTGAGTTTTCCTGCTTTGGCAGAAAACAAAGCCGAGATACTGGAAACCGGTACCGTGGA
>JANYIK010000121.1 GCA_025362115.1 Methylophilaceae bacterium | reverse complement strand
TCATGGTGACCTCCTAAGAAATAATGGGTAAATCGAACAACAAAATTTCAGCAGCCTTAGCCTGAGACAAGACAATTTCATCTTCATTCTCAATCTTGGCCGCATCGCCCGCACGCAGCAACTGCCCATTCAATTCCAGCGACCCTTTGGCCACATGCAAATAAGCACAGCGGCCAGCTTGCGGATTCCAAACGATAGGCTCGTTACTGTCCAGGATGCTGACATACAGGCTGACATCCTGTTGTATGGTCACCGAGCCTTCACGCCCATCTCTCGATGCCACCAGCTTAAGCTTGCCGCTACGTTCTTCTACGCTAAACGCCTTCTGCTCATAACTTGGCTCAACTCCCTGCTGCTCCGGCAATAGCCATATCTGCAGCAGATGCACCATCCGGTCTGCAGACGGGTTGAATTCGCTGTGCCTGATCCCCTTACCCGCGCTCATGCGCTGCACATCACCAGGACGGATTATCGAGCCATTTCCCAGACTGTCTTTATGTTCCAATTCGCCGCTTAAAACATAGGTGATGATCTCCATGTCGCTATGCCCGTGCATCCCGAAGCCCATACCCGGCTCGACCGCGTCGTCGTTGATAACACGTAGCACCGAATAGCCCATGTGCTCCGGGTCGTGATAGCCAGCGAAGGAAAAACTATGCTTGGACTTGAGCCAGCCGTGGTCGGCATGGCCGCGTTCCGCAGAACGTCTAATTGCAATCATAATGTTTCTCTGAAGAAGGCCTGATAGGCTCTATATCTGGGGGAACATGCCCAAATTGCAAGTGCGATTTTGCGTTAGACTGTTTACATGATGTCCCCTCTATACACCACTGTGCAAATTCGTACTATTGAGCAGCGACACACCGGCCTGATGGAAAAAGCCGGGCTGGCTGCGGCAGAATTGGCTAAAAATCTGGTCGGGAACCAACCACTACTGATACTGGCCGGTCCCGGAAATAACGGCGGTGACGCTTTTGTCGCGGCACGTTATCTCAAGCAGCGGGGATTGGCGCTAGACGTGCTGTTCACTGGCGATGCCGCCAAACTACCACCGGATGCCAAAGCCGCCTACGATGCTTGGAACGGCAAAATTCTCACAGAAACTCCCGACAAAAAATATGGCTTGATTGTGGACGGACTGTTCGGCATAGGCCTCACACGTGATCTCGATGCGGACTACCAATCGTTGGTACAAAAAATCAATGCGATGAAGTCGCCCGTACTGGCGCTGGACGTGCCCAGCGGCCTGTGTGCAGATACCGGACGGATTCTAGGTGCAGCCATTAAAGCCACGCACACACTGACTTTTATTGGCTTGAAACCAGGATTGTTCACGCTGGATGGGGTTGATGTGTCAGGGAAAGTGCATTTGGAGGATTTAGGCATTGCCCCCTCGCCCTCGGCTGGCAACTTGATTGACCGACTTCCTTACCCATTAGCTGCCCGAAAAAACAACTCTCACAAAGGCAGTTATGGCAGCGTAGCAGTGATAGGTGGCGCGACGAGCATGGTGGGCGCGGCATTTTTAGCAGCCAAGGCCGCACTGCTGGCAGGGAGTGGTCGCGTTTATTGCCATCTGTTGGCGCATGACGCGCCGTTGCTAGACCTCGATATGCCGGAAATCATGCTGCGTAGCGCCAAGATTGAAGCCATCGCACAAGACGTGAATGCACTGGTGGTCGGCATCGGCATGGGGCGTTCGGCGCAGGCCGTAGAGTTATTAAAAAACTGCCTAAAACACCCCGCGCCCTTGGTGTTGGATGCCGACGCGCTGCATTTGCTCACTAGCGGATTGGAAACCACACTGAAACAGCGTGGCAATGCCATCCTCACCCCGCACCCTGCCGAAGCCGCAGCGCTATTGCAATGCGACACTGCCACCATTCAGGCCGACCGTATCCAAGCCGCACTCAACATCGCCAATCGCTACAATGCCGTGACCATTCTGAAAGGCGCTGGCAGTATTATCGCCACGCCGGACGGACGTTGGTTCATCAATGCCAGCGGCAACCCCGGATTAGCAGCGGCGGGTATGGGCGACGTGCTGGCGGGCATCATCGGCGCGTTGTTGGCGCAAGGGTTAAACACAGAACAAACTGCGCTGTCAGGGGTCTATCTGCATGGCTTAGCCGCTGATAGACTCGGAATTAAAATAGGCCTTACCGCCTCAGAAGTCGCACTGGAAGTACGTCATTTACTCAACGAAAACTAATCATGCAAACCACCATCAACGACATCATTCGCTTCAGCAACTCCGTTATCCTTGGCAAAGAACCGCAAATCAGGCTATCACTGGCTTGCATCCTGGCGCGTGGTCACCTGCTCATCGAAGACCTGCCCGGTATGGGCAAAACCACACTGGCGCATACTCTGGCGCAAGTACTGGGACTGGAATTCCGCCGCGTGCAGTTCACCAGCGACCTGTTGCCCGCCGACATCCTCGGCGTGTCGGTGTATGACCGCAACGCCGCCAGTTTCAAATTCCACCCGGGAGCCGTGTTCACTAATGTGTTGCTCGCCGACGAAATCAACCGTGCCACGCCCAAAACCCAAAGCGCACTGCTGGAGGTGATGGAAGAACGGCAGATGACCAGCGAGGGTGAAACGCGCAAATTGCCCGAGCCGTTCTGCGTCATTGCCACGCAAAATCCCGCCACCCACATCGGCACCTTTCCGCTGCCAGAATCGCAGATGGATCGCTTTTTGATGCGGATAAAACTGGGCTACCCTGATGCACGTTCAGAACGCACGCTACTTTCCAGCGGCAATGGTCGTGAGCATCTGGCCAACATCCCGCCGGTGACTGACAGCGCTGGGCTGATGGCGCTACAACAGGCCGTGACCCGCATCACTGTGGCCGATGCACTGCTGGATTACCTGCAATCCATACTCGATTTCAGCCGCAACAGCCCACAATTTGAAGCCGGTTTAAGCCCCCGTGCCGGACTGGCGCTCAAACAATGTGCCCAAGCCTGGGCTCTGATGGAAGGCCGCGATTACGCCATCCCCGAAGACTTGCAAGCGATCCTGCCCAGCGTGGCGGCGCATAGATTACGTAGTGCGAGTGGCGGGGAGGTAGATGCAGCAAGCCTGCTAGCGGGGGTGGCGGTGCCTTGAAATCACAAACAATTACAATCCCAGCTGCGTTTTAATTGCCTTCTCTATCGCATGCACATCGTGTTGTGTCAATTTTCCGAGCTGGCTTTTCAGCCTTTGCTTGTCGGCGGTGGTCACTTGGTCAGCCATCGCCTTGCTTTGTTTACCGTCTAATGTCACCACTGCCTCGCTAGGATAAAGCCGCCCAGTATTGCTTGTCAGCGGAATAACCTGAACACGGTTGAGCGCCGCGTTGGCGGCATCGTTACTCATAATCACCGCTGGACGGGTTTTGCGAATTTCACCGCCAAGTGCGGGTTCAAAATCCACCCACCAGACCTCACCGCGTCGCATCGCCAACATCCCCAATCAAGGCATTGCTCCATTCCAGCGCTTCCTGCTCACGCACTGTATCTTGCGCCATCGCCTGATAGGCATCTGCCAAGTCATCCTGTGCCACATGAGGACGCGCCAAACTTTCCAGAAACTTGCTGATCTTGCGGCGCCCCACAACACGTACCAATCCATCGTATATATGCTCATCTATCGAAATCGTCATTCGCTTTTGCATCATTATTCTCCTAAGCTGATTCAGCCCTGCTTATGCATATATGCATACTACCATAACAAAAATATCTGCCGAATTAAGAGTATGGTATTTTCCCCATCATGCAACTTACTCTCAATTGGCGTTCCCTGCTCCGCACCGCGCGTAGCCAACATCAAGCTGCTGTTTTAGACCGCCGCCACGTCTACATCCTGCCCAGCAAAGCCGGACTGCTGTTCGCACTGATGATAGTGGGCATGTTGATTGGCTCTATCAATTACAGCCTGAATATGGGCTATGTGCTGGCGTTCTGGCTGATAGGCTTGGGGATCGTCGCTATGCTGCATACCTGGCGCAATCTGGCGCACTTGAACATCTCGGCAGGCAAAGCGCCACCGGTGTTTACGGGAGAGGACGCGCGGTTTTCGCTCATCGTTTCCGATCATCACGGACGATCACGTCACGCCATTGGCCTGAAAATCCATCCTGACAAAGCTGAATACTGCGATGTTGTCGCCTACGCTGCTACAGAAATCACCTTAAACACTCCCACCAGTAAACGCGGCTGGCTGAAACTACCGAAAATCAGCATTTTCACGCGTTTTCCGCTGGGTCTTTTTCACACTTGGGGCTATGTAGATTGTGACCTGCGCTGCCTGGTGTACCCCCACCCTGCCTTACCTGGCTTGCCACTGCCGACTGCGGTGCAGCAAACTCACGCACAAGGGCTACATCACACGCAGGGTGATGAGGATTTTTCTGGGCTACGCGGTTACAGGCTAGGAGATTCCATGCGCCGCGTGGACTGGAAAGCCTCGGCGCGTGAGCAAGGTTTATACACGAAGGAATTCGAGGGACAAGGCCAATTTTCACCCTGGCTGGATTGGGACACTACGCCAGGCAGTGACATGGAGGCAAAACTGTCACAACTCACGCGCTGGGTGTTAGATGCCCACGCCGCCGGACTGGCGTTCGGTTTGCGCTTGCCTAATGTGACATTAAAACCTGCCAGCGATGAGGTGCATTTCAGGGAGGCGCTGAAGGCGCTGGCTTTGCTTTGAATAGCATCCAATTGCGTTGGGTATTATCATCACTGGGATTGATACTCGCCCTGCACGCGCCCTACCAGGCCACCTGGGT
>JANYIK010000065.1 GCA_025362115.1 Methylophilaceae bacterium | reverse complement strand
AAACGACCATGCGCCGATGATAGTAAGCTCTTCGCTTGCGAAAGTAGGTCACTGCCAGACTCCTAACAAAGTAAAACACCCAACCCCAACAAGGTTGGGTGTTTTACTTTGTACTTTGTGGGCTATGGGTTGGGGTAAAATCGATTCATGAAATTGCACCACTCAAGCACTTTACCACCTCAACGAACCCTAATTATCCAGCCTCTTCCAGGCATTGGTGATATGGTCTGGCATCTTCCATTTATACAAGCTATATCCAAATTTGAAGAATCCAAAAAAGTCGATGTGTTGACGATAAAGCGTTCAATGGCAGATCAACTTTTTGCTCATGAGGAATATGTATCTGATGTGCTTTGGTTAGACGATGTGCTTGTTGGGAAGAGCAAGTTTCTGGAAATTTTAAAGCTTGCAAAAAAATTACGTTCTTTAAATTATGGGCGCGTATGGATTCTGCACAAAAGCTATCATTGGGCTTTAGTAGCTTTTCTAGCTGGTATTCCTGAAAGATGGGGTTACGGATTCGGATGGCAGCGCTGGTTTGTGAACAGCGGAAAATATTTACCAAATGATAGCCGCAAACTCCATCCTATAGATCAGGCCGTTAGTTACCTAAAGCTAAATGGTCTATTGGCAGAAGAAGCGCCGCCGAAAATTGTCGTTCCCAGCGAGTTTATAACGCAGATTGAGAATCGCTTTAAGGATTACCCAAAGCCGTGGATCGCGCTTGGAGTTGGCGCTACAGACTCAAGGCGGCAATGGGGGAGTGAGAACTTTGCTAGTTTCGCCAACAATATGATAGGGCAATGGGGAGGCACTATTTTCTTGCTAGGCGGTGCCTCAGAGGAATTAATGGTAAGCCAAGTCAAAAGCTCTATTGCTTCACCATCAGTCGTCAATATCGTTTCATTCCCAATCTGCGAAGTGAGTGCATTGCTCAAAGCATGTCATCTTTATGTTGGGAATGATTCCGGCATGCTGCATATTTCAGCCGCAGTGGGAACTCCGTCAATCGGACTTTTCGGCATGACTTACAAAAAGATTGACACCTACCGCCTTGCTGATGAAGGTCGGAACATATTTGCAGTATTTCCCAATGAAAATAGAGGTGAGGCCAATGTTTCTTCTATACACAAAATATCTGTCGCGGCGGTGGTACAAAAAGCGCAGCAATTAATAGGGAAGTTCCAGCCAGAATACTCTCAGTCATGAAAGCATTCTATGTGGTGATGCCTATTTCACTATCAATGTCATCACGCAGGAATCCACCACTTTGATGCGCCCACAGCTTGGCATAAAGTCCGCCGCTATTGAGTAACGATTGGTGACTCCCCTGTTCGACAATTTTCCCCTCATCTAACACAATAAGCCTATCCATCGCGGCGATGGTGGAGAGGCGATGGGCAATTGCAACTACGGTTTTGCCTTCCATGAGTTTGTAGAGGCTGCTTTGGATAGCGGCTTCGACCTCGGAATCCAGTGCGCTGGTAGCCTCATCCAATAACAAAATAGGCGCATTTTTTAGCATCACGCGGGCAATGGCGATACGTTGTCTCTGACCGCCAGAGAGCTTCACTCCACGTTCACCAACATGGGCATCGTAGGTGACTCTGCCTTTGGGGTCACGTAGTTGTTGGATAAACTCATCCGCCTCGGCACGCTTGGCAGCACAGATCATTTCATCTTCAGTAGCCTCAGGGCGACCATACAAAATGTTCTCGCTGACCGAACGATGTAGCAAGGAAGTATCTTGCGTTACCATGCCTATATTGGCTCGCAGGCTATTTTGGGTGACCTGCGCAATATTCTGATCATCAATCTTGATGCTGCCGGATTCTACGTCGTAAAAACGCAGTAACAGATTTACTATCGTTGATTTTCCAGCTCCAGAGCGCCCGACCAGCCCGACTTTTTCGCCAGGTTTGATGATTAGAGAGAACTGGTCTAGTACCTTGTACTTACCGCCATAGGAAAAATCGACATGATCAAAGTGGATTTCACCCCTTTGTACATTGAGAGTTTCTGCTTGTTCTGCATCATTGACCATATGCGGAGTTGACAAGGTGTTGATGCCATCCTGCACCGTGCCCACTTGTTCAAATAGCGATGTCATTTCCCACATTACCCAATGCGACATACCGTGCAGGCGAAGCGCCATGGCGGTAACGGCGGCTACCCCACCCACGCTGACTTGGTGGTGTGACCACAGCCACAGAGAAACGCTCATGATGCCCAATAGTAGGAACATGATGAGTACGTGGTTGAGGATTTCCACGCTGGTCACCAGGCGCATTTGTTTATGCACTGCTTGAATAAACTCTTCCATCGCCGATTTGGCGTAAGCCGCTTCGCGACCAGCATGGGAGAATAGTTTGACGGTGGCGATATTGGTATAGGCATCTGTAATGCGGCCGGTCATAATGGAGCGAGCGTCGGCCTGAGCCTGTGACACTTTACTCAAGCGCGGGATGAAATAAGACAGCGCGGCAATGTAGAGCGTCAGCCAGCAGAAAAACGGCAGCATCAGCCAAGGATTGAAGTGGTCGGCCACGGCGAGCAGGGTGACCACGTAGATCACCACGAACACCAGAATGTCAGCCAAGATGAACCACATGTCGCGTACCGCCAGTGCGGTTTGCATGACTTTGGCAGCCACTCTTCCTGCAAATTCGTCCTGATAGAAGGCCATGCTCTGACCCAGCATCAAACGGTGAAAATTCCAGCGCATGCGCATGGGAAAATGCCCCGCCAGTACTTGGTGTTTAAGAATGGATTGCAAGGCAACTAACACAATGCTGCCTATCAGGATTGCGGCTAATATCAGCAAGTGGGAGCGCTCTTGTGACCACAGTAATTCAGGGGAAAGTCGGCTCAGCCAATCCACCACGCGCCCCATCATGGCAAACAGCAAGGCTTCAAACGCGCCTATGACGGAGGTAAGCAGGGTCATACCCAGCATGAAACCGCGCAGCCCTTGCGTGCACGACCAAGCGAATGCCCAAAACTGTCGTGGCGGTGTGGATGGCGTGGCATCGGGGAAACAGCTTAGAAGTTTTTCAAACCAGCCGTACATTGAAGATACCTCTAGTGAGTGCGGTCAACGGCGAACGAGGCTAATTGTAGTAGTGCAGTTTTATAGTTTGAATCGGGGAAATGTGAAATGGCAGTGCAGGCGGCATTAGCTTCTTGCCTTGCCAAACCGCGCACATAGTCTAAGGCTGCAGAGTTGCGGATCACAGTGATAATGTCATCCAGGCTGTCGAGTCCACCATGTTCTATGGCATCTCGAATTTGTTTTGCTTGTGCTTCACTACCGTGGCGCATGGCATAGAGCAGTGGCAATGTGGGTTTACCTTCAGCCAAGTCGTCGCCCAGATTTTTGCCTATCTCGCTAGCATCACCAGAAAAATCCAGCACATCGTCTATCAACTGAAAAGCGGCACCGAGGTGTGTACCATAGATGCTCATAGCTTCTTCATCTTTCGCAGAAGCGTTGCACAACATGGCTCCTACGCGAGTGGCAGCTTCAAACAGTTTTGCAGTTTTGTAGTGGATGACTTTAAGGTAGGTTTCTTCTGTCACATTCGCATCGTGGCAGTTGAGCAGTTGCAACACTTCACCTTCAGCGATGATGTTGGTAGCGTCAGCCAAAATATGCAAGATGCGCATATTTTGTAGGCCTACCATCATTTGAAACGCGCGCGAATAGATAAAATCGCCCACTAGCACGCTGGCGGCGTTGCCAAATAAGGTATTGGCAGTAGCTTGTCCGCGCCGCATGCCGGATTCGTCTACCACGTCGTCGTGCAGCAAAGTGGCGGTGTGGATGAATTCAATTACCGCAGCGAGGATATGATGCCGTGGGCTAATCTGGCCGCATGTGCCGCCGGCAAGCAATACTAATGACGGACGTAGGCGCTTGCCGCCACTGCCAATGATATACTCTGCAACCTGATTGACCAGCACCACTTCGGATTGTAAATGTGAGCGTATTTCTGCATCTACTAAGCGCATATCATCAGCGATGCAAGATTGAATAAAGTCGGGAGACACGGCTTACTTTTTGAAATCACTAAGGCTAGAATTCTAACACAGCCAAAAGCCTCAATTTTGGTTGACCTTGGCGGATTGCCCCCGTATAATCCGCGATTCTTTTTTCAATGTGTCTTATCATTATTCTTTAGATTTTAAGGCACGCAGCGGAGCATATTATGTACGCAGTGATTAAAACCGGTGGCAAGCAATATAAAGTCGCCGCAGGTGAAAAACTCAAGGTAGAAAAGCTGGTCGGCGAAGTCGGCAGCGCGGTAACGATTGACCAAGTATTGATGCTGGCTGATGGCGACAAAATCACCATCGGCGCGCCTTTGGTAAAAGGCGCTTCGGTCAACGCGACCGTAGTTTCGCATGGCCGTGGTGACAAGGTAATGATATTCAAAATGCGCCGCCGTAAGCACTATCGCAAAACGCAAGGCCATCGCCAAGACTACACCGAAATTCAAATAGACAAGATCGCCGCGAAATAAGGGGTTAAAACATGGCACACAAAAAAGCAGGCGGGAGTTCCCGCAACGGTCGCGATTCACATTCCCAGCGCTTGGGCGTGAAAGCATTCGGAGACCAACTGGTTTCTGCCGGTAGCATCATTATTCGTCAGCGCGGCACGCAGATGCACGCTGGTGAAAACGTAGGCATGGGCAAGGATCACACCCTGTTTGCCAAGATTGATGGCAAGGTAGCGTTCCGCGTTAAGGGCCCGTTGCAACAAACCGTTGTGAGCATTGTTCCGGCGTAACGCTTTGCAGCCTTAGTACTCAAAAGCCTCGCCATTGCAGCGAGGCTTTTTTGTTTGTGGTAAGTGAGAAATTATGAAATTTATAAATGAGACATCATGAAGTTTATTGATGAAGCCAGCATTAAGGTCTACGCAGGCGACGGCGGCAACGGCGCGGCGACTTTTCGGCGTGAAAAATACGAACCGGACGGCGGCCCTAGCGGCGGCGACGGCGGTCGCGGCGGTTCTATCTTTGTGCAAGCGGATCGCAATCTGAATACGCTGGTTGACTATCGCTACACTCGAGTATTTCGCGCTGAACGTGGCGAGAATGGACGCAGTGCGGATTGCTACGGCAAAGGTGGCGAAGACATGTTGCTACGCGTGCCGGTGGGTACGGTGATTACTGACAAGGCCACGGGGCAAGTCATTGCTGACTTGGCCGGGCATGACCAAAAGACTTTGTTGGCCAAAGGCGGCGCGGGCGGCTTGGGTAATATCCACTTCAAATCCAGCACCAATCGTGCGCCACGCCAAACTACGAATGGTGAGGAAGGTGAACAGTTAGACCTGTATTTAGAGCTCAAAGTACTGGCAGATGTAGGTCTGCTGGGCATGCCAAACGCGGGGAAATCTACTTTTATACGCTCGGTTTCTGCGGCTAAACCCAAGGTGGCAGATTATCCGTTCACTACGCTGCATCCCAATCTGGGCGTGGTACGCGTGGACACCAATCGCAGTTTTGTGATTGCCGATGTCCCTGGTTTGATTGAGGGCGCGGCTGAAGGTGCAGGGCTAGGACATCAGTTTTTGCGCCACTTGTCGCGTACCAGCTTGCTGTTGCACATCGTGGACATCGCGCCGTTTGATGAAAATGTTGACCCGGTGCAAGAGGCGCGTGCGATTGCCGAAGAGTTGAGAAAATACGACGAAGGCTTATACAATAAGCCTCGCTGGCTGATTTTGAATAAATTTGACGTAGTACCAGAAGATGAGCGCGACCAGCGGCGCGTGGATTTTCTGAAAAAATTTGGCTGGGATGCGCCGTGTTTTTGTATCTCCGCCATCAGTGGCGAAGGTTGCCAATCGCTGGTCTACGCCATCATGGATCATTTAGAGCAATATAAGGGTACCTTTGAAAATTCAAGTTCCTAAGCAAGGCAAGGCGCGAGCAAAAAATTGCGACGCGGCATATGGGTACTATGTAAGGAGTAATTTTTTGTGAGTAACGCAGCATGGCAACGGAAATTGGATTTTTAGAGGTATCCGCAAACATGAAGTCGCTATTAACTAACGCCAAGACCATCATTGTCAAAGTCGGCTCCAGTCTGGTGACCGACGAAGGACGTGGGCTGGATCGCAAAGCCATCGCAGCTTGGGCGGGGCAGATTGCGCGGCTACACGAAAAAGAGAGAGAAATCATCTTGGTTTCCAGTGGTGCTGTGGCCGAAGGTATGCAGCGCTTGGGTTGGGCTAAACGTCCTACTGCCGTGAACGAGCTGCAAGCCGCCGCTGCCGTGGGACAGATGGGCTTGGTGCAGATGTATGAATCCTGCTTTGCGGAGCATCATCTACATACCGCGCAAGTACTGCTGACACACGATGATTTGAGCGACAGAAAACGCTACCTCAACGCCCGCAGCACTTTGCGTACATTGCTGGATTTAGGCGTGATTCCCATCATCAACGAAAACGACACGGTCGCCACCGACGAAATCCGCTTTGGTGACAATGACACCTTGGCCGCTCTGGTGGCTAATCTGGTGGAGGCTGATGCCTTGGTGATACTCACCGATCAGGCCGGACTATACTCTGCCGACCCGCGCAAAAACACAGATGCCAAGTTGATACAACACGCTACGGCTGGCGATATCAAGCTGGAAGCAATGGCGGGCGGTACGGGTAGCGCGATAGGCAGCGGTGGCATGTTCACCAAAATCATCGCCGCCAAACGCGCGGCACGCAGCGGAGCGCACACTGTCATCGCATCGGGTCATGAGCCTGATGTATTGGTGCGCTTGGCCAATGATGAATTGATAGGCACTCACCTACGCGCTGAGCAGCAAAAAATGGCGGCCAAAAAACAATGGATGGCAGATCATCTGCAAGTGCGAGGTCGCTTGACTCTGGATGCGGGCGCGGTAAAGGCCTTGCAGGATGATGGCAAAAGTTTGCTGCCAGTGGGTGTGGTGGCGGTTGCTGGCGAATTCGAACGCGGTGAAGTGGTGTCCTGTCTCGATGCACAAGGCAAAGAGGTTGCACGCGGCTTGGTCAACTATAATGCTGCCGAAGCCGCGCTCATATTGAAGAAAGCCAGCACCGAGATTGAGAAGATTTTGGGCTATGTGGACGAAGCCGAGCTAATACACAGAACCAATCTAGTGTTGTTGTAAAGGGGTAAAAAGTGACGACAGAAAAACCTTTGATCGCGGTAGTGATGGGCTCCGATAGCGACTGGCCGGTGATGCAAGCCGCCGTGGACGTACTCAAGCAGTTTGGCGTGCCGCACGAGGCGCACGTGGTTTCCGCGCATCGCACACCGGATTTGATGTTCAGTTTTGCCGAGGGCGCGGCAGCACGTGGTTTGCGGGCGATTATTGCTGGGGCTGGGGGTGCTGCGCATCTGCCAGGCATGATTGCTGCCAAGACTACGCTGCCGGTGTTGGGCGTGCCAGTGCCGTCCAAACATCTGCAAGGCCAGGATTCACTGCTATCCATCGTACAAATGCCCAAAGGCATTCCGGTGGCGACCTTCGCCATAGGTGAGGCTGGCGCTTTTAACGCAGGCTTGTTTGCCGTGGCGCTTCTGGCGACTACCGATGCAATACTGGCTCAAAAACTGGCAGAATTCCGTAAAAACCAGACTGATAAAGTGTTGGCCATGCAACTCAAAGAGACCAAATGATATTGCCGCCGAATACTTTGGGTATGCTCGGCGGCGGCCAACTGGCGCGTTTTTTCGTCATTGCTGCACACGAAATGGGTTACAAGGTCATTGTGCTAGACCCCGACCAGAATAGCCCCGCCGGAAAAATTGCCGATAAGCATTTGTGTGCCGCCTATGACGACAGCTTTGCGCTGGATGAAATGGCAAAGACTTGCGCTGCAGTCACCACCGAATTTGAAAACGTACCCGCCAGCACGCTGGAAGCTTTAGCCAAAGCTGTGCCAGTGCATCCTTCAGCATCGGCGGTAGCAATCTGCCAGCATCGTATCCAAGAAAAAAACTTTTTGCGTGACAACGGCTTCCCCCACGCGCCGTATGCCCAAGTCAAATCGGATGCAGACATTCCAGCCGCTGGTAGCGGCTTGTATCCTGGCATTCTTAAAGTGGCGCGTTTTGGCTATGACGGCAAAGGTCAGGCGAGAGTAAGCACGCCTGAAGAGGCCGCTGCTGCGTTCAAGAGTTTTAACAATGAACTGTGCGTGCTGGAAAAGCGCGTGACTTTGGATACCGAAGTTTCTGTGGTGTTGGCGCGTGACAGTGCTGGCAAAGTGCAGACTTTTCCCACCGCAGAGAATATCCATCGCAACGGGGTTTTGGATATCAGCATCGTTCCCGCCAGATGCGATGCTGACATGCGTGAAAAAGCGCAGATGTTGGCCAGCCAGGTAGCTGAAAAACTGTGCTACATCGGCACTCTGGGTGTGGAATTCTTCGTCAGCGACGGCAAGTTGCTCATCAATGAAATGGCGCCGCGCCCCCATAACTCGGGGCACTACACCATAGATGCTTGTGTCACCAACCAGTTTGAGCAGCAAGTCCGGGCATTATGCGGGTTGCCACTAGGTGATCCATCACAACACAGTGGCGCCGTGATGGTGAATCTGTTGGGTGATGTGTGGCAAGGTGCGGATAAAGAAGATGAACCGGAATGGGATATATTGTTTGCACAACCTAACCTCAAGTTACACCTCTACGGCAAACACCAAGCGCGTCAAGGTCGCAAGATGGGGCATTTCACGGTGATAGGCCAAGATGCAGAACGGGTGCTGAAAAGCGCGATGTTGCTGCGGCAACAGATAGGCGTAGAACGCAGTTAAATTCCCACGGCGGCAAAAGCATCGTGATCCTCAACCGCCGTAGTTGCACGGCGTATCAGTTCCAGATTGCTTTTTCGCTCCATCAATCCCCCCACTGCCAGCGTTACCAGCATCGCCTCGAAGGGGTAGACGAGATGTCCGCGATACCTTTGCCATAGGGTGCTGAGGTCGGTAACCACCCCCTGTTTCTCAAGTTGGTGCTGATAGCGTTCAATGAGCTCGCGTTCGTGCGTTCTCCGTGTTTCTGGCGCAAGTGCAGTTGCCAAAAAATACGCGATGTCGCTTATCCCTTCACCGCTGCGGACGAGTTGCCAGTCCAGAAATCCCGGTTGCGATTGCTGCCAGAACAGGTTGCCGGGGTGCAGATCGTGGTGGACGAGGGTTTGAGTGCCGCTTGCCAGAAAGCGCATAGCGTGGCGACGCTGGCGAGCATACTGCATGGCGTGATGGTGGAGCGTCGTAGGTACGGCACTGCCTGCGCGGTTTAGTCCGCGCTTCATGAGCGGCACAGCCAAAGCAGTGCCCAGAGCATCTTCCCAGTGTCGCTTATGTCGTGTTTTTTGCCAGAATCGAGCGTGCAGATGCGCGAGTTGCTCGATGACAGAAAGCGCTTGATCTACGGTTAAAGCATCACCGGGTGAACCGGGTACCGCTCCATGTTCTGTGACATCAGCCATCACCAGCGTGGTGCCTCGCCCACGTTGACGCTGTGCGGCTAGCACAGTGGGGGTAAGCACGGGAACGGAGGTGACTTGTTCCTGATAAAACCGCACTTCGGTTTGCAACAGTTGCGGCAGGGCGGTGATGAGCCAAGCGCGCCAAGACAGAGAGGGTAGTTTGATGAACCAGTGGCGGGGAAGGGTTTCCGATCCGTTGTGACTGACGACCACACGGATGCGCGTGGTCGTACCTATGCTCACAGAAAGTGTTTCGATTGCAGAGACGGTGACGCTTGAGTCGTGAAGATTAACGACTCGTTGCGCCCAAGCCACCGTCAGGTCATGCGGATGACGAACAAGAATACTGTGGTGCTTATCCCAGCGCATTGGGGCGCATTGGAGGGCGTAGTGTTACCAGCCTGCGCCAAGTAATCGTTCTCTCAACCAAATAAGTGGCAAAAACGCCGAATTCCAATAACATTTTCTTGGGCCAGCTCCAGCCCAGCACTTGCGCCATATTGCGTACAAATACCTGACCCACTTCGCGGTAGACACGGATTTCTGCCATGGCGTACTGTTTCAGCATGCGCATGATTTTGTCTTCATGGCCTTGCGCGCAAAGCTTTATCAACTCTTCATGGGTATAAGAAACGTGATTGATCTCATCATCCGCAATCACGCGCAGGGAAGGTGCCAGTGCAGGGTCATCAGCAAAAACCCTGAGCATCATGTTCACTTCTTCAGAGGCACGCTCCTCGGTGACCTTGCTATGTACCAGATACTTGAGAAACTCATCACTTTCCAGGGGTGTATCCTGCTTCAAACGCTCGTGGGGCAAGCCGATACCGCGGCTTTCCAGCAACATGCAATAGTCGCCTTCCAGCGGCACATCTACCTTATCCAGTTTGGCTTTTTGCAGAATTTTGGAAAAAATCAGCCCATGCTTAGTCTCGTCCGCGCCGTGGCGTAGTACTTTTCTGGCCAGTTCAGGGTCGCGTGTCAGCGTTGCGATGCGCTCGTTCTCCCAGCCGCCCTGGGCCTCGCCCTTGGCGGCAACGCTCAATAGCAGCCTGAAGGCATCGGGGTTGTGCCTGATTTCATGGAAAATACTCTTTGCGGAAAGCATGTGTCACCTCATCAATGTCGTTTGCAAGTTGATTACAGGCGATATTTAAGCAAAACTTTACTCAAAAATCAAAACCATTCGCTTCAGCAAAAAAGTGGAAGTTCGCATTTTGGAGCCAGCTACTTCTGGCTGTGGGAGTTAGACGGTCGCCACCCCAAACAAGGCACCAACGCCAGCAGTCAAAGCCATCGCCAGCGCACCCCAAAACGTTACACGTGCCGCCGCGACTATGACCGAAGCGCCGCCGACGTTAGCAGAAAGTGATCCCAATAAGGCGAGAAACAATAGCGAACTGCCGGAAACTGCCCACATCAGTGCGGAGCCAGGAACCAGAAGTACGATCAGCAGTGGCAGCAAAGCCCCAACCGAAAATGTAGCGGCCGAAGCCAGCGCAGCTTGCACCGGCTTTGCCGTTAGCAATTCGGAAATTCCCAATTCGTCGCGGGCATGGGCACCCAGTGCATCATGTTCCGTCAACTGCGTTGCCACCTGCGCAGCCAGTTTTTTATCTAGACCGCGCCCGATATAGATATTGGTAAGCTCATCAAGCTCATGCTCAGGATCGGTTGCCAATTCCTTGCGCTCTCTATCCAAATCGGCATTCTCGGTGTCCGATTGCGAACTCACGGATACGTATTCCCCCGCCGCCATTGACATGGCTCCAGCTACAAGCCCAGCAACCCCGGCAATGAGAATGCTTTGTTTGCTTGCACCCGCTGCCGCCACCCCCAGCACCAGACTGGCGGTGGAAACGATACCGTCATTAGCACCAAGTACTGCCGCACGCAGCCAGCCGATGCGATGCGTTCTATGTCGTTCGATATGTCTCATGAAGGCCATTATGGCCTAAAGAGAACCATTACCATAATTAGTTAGCGCACATTTTCTGTAAGTAAAGCATTCACGATTGGGGATAACTTATTTCCAAGTACCAAGTGCTGCTCTGCATCAAGGTGCACCCCGTCGACTTTACTTGACGTAATGACACTGCCGGCATCGAAGAAATTACAGTTGATTTCCTCGCAGACCTTACGGTATGCCACAGCCAACCCAATGCACTTTCTTTCACCACCTTCAAATTTTGGCGCGATTGGCCCTTTCGGAGTTTGGATCTCTGGAGGCGCGACCACGAGAATTTGGGGTGCAGGCATGTCAGGTTCAATGGGCGCAGTGCGGATGGCAGATACCAGCGCAAGAATACCTTGAGATGAATGCCATGCATTGAGCTCGTGCATGGACTGGAAGTCGTTTGTTCCGAGCATCAGGACAACAAGTTCAAGCGGTGAGTGAATCTCGATTCTTTGCGCCAATCCGACAAGACCGTTTCGTCCGGGTTTGAATGGATCGTCCCAAATTGTGCGGCGACCGTTGAGGCAATCTTCAATGACGCGAACCTTATTGCCGTTGGAGCAAAGCGCTATCTC
>JANYIK010000030.1 GCA_025362115.1 Methylophilaceae bacterium | reverse complement strand
GTGCGGCGTGGCAAGGGTGTGTGGTCTTTGTAGTCTGTGCGATGAATTAGGAATCTAAATTGAACAACGAGCTATATCATTTCATCAATATGTTGGGCGACTTGGGTACGGTGCAGCGCATCGCTATTTATACGCTGCCTGTAATTTTCGCCATCACCGTCCATGAGGCCGCTCATGGTTATGCAGCCAAGTTCTTTGGAGATATGACCGCGTACAAAATGGGGCGCATTAGCCTCAATCCTGCACGGCATATAGATCCAGTGGGCACGGTGCTCATCCCGGCGTTGGCACTGCTGATAGGCGGAATGCTGTTTGGTTGGGCAAAACCGGTGCCGGTGAATTTCGGGCGTCTACGCAATCCTAAAAAAGACATGCTATGGGTCGCTGCCGCTGGGCCTGGAGTGAATTTGCTAATGGCGATATTGTGGGCGCTTTGTATACGCTTTTCTGTCATGCTCCCTGATAGTTTTGCCTTGCCGGCAGCCCTTATGGGCGCGGCTGGAGTAATGATCAATACGGTGTTAATGGTGCTGAATTTGCTGCCATTGCCGCCGCTGGATGGCGGACGTATTGTGGTGAGTTTGTTACCCAATCGCATGGCTTGGCAATTTGCTAAAATCGAGCCTTATGGTTTCATTATTTTGTTAGCATTGATGTTCACGCATGTGCTGGACATCATCTTGTGGCCGTTGTTGAAAGTGGTGCTGGGCTTAATTTCTGCGATATTTTTATAAGGTTGAATGATGGCAGTTGAACGCGTTTTATCTGGCATGCGCCCCACGGGGAATCTGCATCTGGGGCATTATCACGGTGTATTAAAAAACTGGATCAAGCTCCAGCACGAAGTCGAATGCCTGTTTTTCGTCGCCGATTGGCACGCGCTTACCACCCACTATGACACCCCGCAAATCATCGAAGAAAGCGTGTGGGAGATGGTGATAGATTGGCTCGCCTCTGGTGTTGATCCGGCTAATGCCACCATCTTTATCCAGTCGCGCGTACCGGAGCACGCTGAGTTGTTCACTTTGCTCTCTATGATGACCCCGCTAGGCTGGCTGGAGCGTGTGCCTACCTACAAAGACCAACAAGAAAAACTCGCCAGCAAAGACCTTTCCACCTATGGTTTCTTGGGCTATCCGCTGCTGCAAAGCGCCGACATTCTCATCTACAACGCTACGCAAGTGCCAGTGGGCGAAGACCAGGTGCCGCACATTGAATTTACCCGCGAAATCGCGCGGCGCTTTAACCATATTTATGGCCGCGAACCCGGTTTTGAAGAAAAAGCCGCTGCCGCGATTAAGAAGCTGGGTGGCAAGCTAGGCGCACTTTACCAGGAGGCGCGAACACGCTACCAGGAGACTGGCGATGATGCAGCGCTGGAATCCGCACAAGCGCTGATTGAAGAGCATCAAGGCTTGAGCTTGGGTGATAGAGAGCGTCTGTTGGGATTTTTGGAGGGTGGCGGCAAGATGATATTGGTCGAACCAGAAGCCAAGCTCACGCCTGCCTCAAAAATGCCGGGGCTGGACGGGCAGAAAATGTCCAAGTCTTACAACAACACCATATCGCTGCGCGAATCGCCAGAAGATGTGACGAAAAAAATCAAAACCATGCCCACCGATCCAGCGCGGGTGCGCCGTACTGACCCCGGTGACCCCGCCAAATGCCCCGTGTGGCAACTGCATGAAGTGTATTCCAGTGATAGCACCAAAGACTGGGTGCAACAAGGCTGCAAAAGTGCTGGAATCGGCTGCATAGAATGCAAACAACCGGTGATAGACGCAGTGCTGGCCGAGTTGAAACCGATTCAAGAACGTGCCGCACAATATGCCGAAGACCCTACTCTAGTGAAGAATATCGTCGCCGATGGCTGTGAGAAGGCGCGCAAATTAGCGCGGGAAACCATGCGCGAAGTGCGCGAGGTGATGGGATTGAACTATAGTTAAGGAGGTTGAGTATGAATTATCAAATGACCGCAGTCATCGAGCGAGAAGGTAACGGCTACGTGGCTTTATGCCCTGAAATGGACATCGCAAGCCAAGGCGACACTATTGAGGATGCGCGAGATAATTTACGCGAGGCGGTTGCCTTGTTTATGGAATGTGCATCCCCTGAGGAAATCAAACAGCGTGTGCATGGCGAAGTGTATGTGACGCGTATGGAGGTTGCGGTTGCCTAAGCTGGGCATTTTTTCAGGCAGAGAATTGTGTGCGATTTTGCAGCGATTTGGGTTTGAAGAAGTGCGCCAGCGCGGCAGTCATATTGTGATGCAGCAAAAGAGCGCGTCGGGAACAGTGACCGTCCCCGTGCCTGACCACAAGGAGCTTCGCATCGGTACGCTGCAATCCATCATTCGCCAAACAGGCATCGCCAAAAGCGAGTTCGAGCGATGATAGCTAGTCCTATCTCCGCCCGCATCCACGGTGAAATCTTAAATGACCTGCCGCCTGATCTCTACATCCCGCCAGAGGCACTAGAAGTCTATCTCGAGTCCTTTGAAGGCCCGCTGGATTTGTTGCTCTACCTGATTCGTAAACACCACTTCGACATTCTCGATATTGCGATGGCGGAGTTGACCAAGCAATACATGCAGTACGTCGAGCAAATGCGGGCGCGCAAGCTGGAGTTGGCGGCGGATTATTTGCTGATGTCGGCGATGTTGATTGAAATAAAATCAAGGATGTTGCTACCCAAACCTAGCGCTATTGAAGAAGAGGATGACCCTAGAGCCGAGCTGGTGCGACGATTACTGGAGTATGAGGCAATAAAACTGGCGTCGCAAAGGATAGATGAGTTGCCGCAAGTAGGGCGCGAATTGCTGGTAGCACAAGCGTGTTTGGAGCGCATCAGCCAACCGGTTTTGGCTACAGTGGAGATGGAAGATTTGCTGGCGGCGTGGGCGGCAGTATTGGCGCGGGCAAAGCATTACACCCATCACCAAATCAGTCGCGAGCAGCTCTCGGTACGCGAGCATATGACCTTAATTTTGCGACGTTTGAATTTGGAAGGGACGCTGGAGTTTTCCATGTTGTTTGATGCGAAAGAAGGCGTACAAAAGTTGGTGACCTACTTCTTGGCCTTGCTGGAGCTAGCGCGTGAAGGCTTGATTCGCATGACGCAGCAAGTGTCGTATTCACCGATTCATATTCAGGCGGCGGAAGTGATGTGATGGAGCCGCGATGCGCCTTATACCGTCATTCGGCCCCCGCCGGAATGACGACGGTGGTTAATATCATGCAAGAACACACCATCCAAAGCGTAAAAAACATCCTTGAGGCGGCGCTGCTGACCAGTGCCGAGCCGCTGTCTTTGGACGACATGCTGCGCCTATTTGACAGCATGGAGCGTGCCACGCTACGTATGTTGCTGGACGAACTTAAAAGTGATTGGAGCATCCGCACTTTAGATCTCGTGCAAGTCGCAAGTGGATGGCGTTTTCAGGCAAAAACGGAATATGCGAGTATCCTTGCACGCTTGTCACCGGAAAAGCCCCCACGCTATTCGCGCGCGGTGATGGAAACCTTGGCGATTATTGCCTACAAACAACCGGTGACGCGCGGTGACATTGAAGAGATTCGCGGCGTGGCGGTGAACCAAACGATAATCCGCACTTTGCTCGAGCGAGGCTGGATAGATGTGGTAGGGCAGCGCGAAGTCCCCGGTCGCCCCAGTTTGTTTGCCACCACCAAGACCTTTTTGGACGATCTCAATTTGCGCTCCTTGCAAGAGCTGCCGCCGATTGAAACAGCTAATTCAATCGATACCCAACAGGAATTTCCATTAAGTTTATGAGTATCAAAAGAACCCGTTCCACCGCCCCTGGCTCACCACGGCGCAAACCGGAAGGTTTGCCAGATTTTAAGCCAGGAGTTAAGCCAGGATTCAGGCCAGGCTTTAGAACAGCGCCCAAATCTGAGAAGCCAGCAGATTTTATCCTCAGTCAAAGCAGTGAAGCCGCCTCAGGCCAACGGCTGCAAAAAGTTCTGGCTCTATCCGGCCTAGGCTCGCGGCGCGAAATGGAAGCGCAGATTGCCGCTGGTCGGGTGACGGTCAACGGTGTGGTGGCGACACTGGGCATGACCATCACCGGCAGCGATGTGGTACGCGTAGATCACCGTCCGGTGCGCTTGCAGACTGAGCCGCAACTGCCGCGCATTCTGCTTTATCACAAGCAAGAGGGTGAAATCGTCAGTCAGGATGACCCGGAAAAACGCGCATCGGTGTTCGATAAGCTACCACGTATTCGCGGCGCAAAATGGGTGTCGGTGGGGCGGCTGGACATCAACACCAGCGGCTTGATGATTTTTACCACTTCTGGCGAGTTGGCTAATCGGCTGATGCATCCGAGATATGAGGTCGAGCGCGAATACGCCGTGCGCGTGATGGGGCAGTTGAGTGAAGAGCAAATGCACTCGCTCACCTCTGGCATTGAGCTGGAAGACGGTATCGCCAACTTTGACTTGATTCAAGACAAGGGCGGCGAAGGCGCTAACCACTGGTATCAGGTAGTGTTGCGTGAGGGCAAAAACCGCGAAGTCAGGCGCATGTTCGAGGCTGTGAGCCTGATGGTGAGCCGCTTGATGCGCGTGCGTTTTGGCCCGGTGAGCTTGCCGTCGCGCTTAAAACGTGGGCAGATGCTGGCGCTGGAAGACAAAGAGGTGAGGGCGTTGCTGGAATGGGCGCAACTCGACATCCCCAAAGCCCCGCAACGCCAAATGACCGCGCGTGAAAAAGAGCAGATTGGTCGCCCATTTACGCCAAAATCCAGGGT
>JANYIK010000026.1 GCA_025362115.1 Methylophilaceae bacterium | reverse complement strand
ATGTTCGCGCAGGCCAATTCTGAGCATTGCCGGCACAAGATTTTTAATGCGGATTGGGTGATTGATGGCGAGAAGCAAGATTCTTCGCTGTTTGGCATGATACGCAACACGCACAAGCTGCACCCCGGTAAAACGGTGGTGGCATATTCGGATAATGCCTCGGTCGTGGCCGGTGAAACGACGCAACGCTTTAACGCGCAGGCCGATGGTCGCTATGGCTATGTGCAGGATGAGATGCACTTTTTGATGAAAGTGGAGACGCATAACCACCCGACGGCGATTTCGCCTTTTGCCGGGGCGGCGACTGGCGCAGGCGGTGAGATTCGGGATGAGGGTGCGACGGGCTGTGGATCTAAGCCCAAGGCGGGGCTGACGGGGTTTTCGGTGTCGAATTTGAACATTCCGCATTTTAGGCAGCCGTGGGAAGTGTATCCCCCTCACCCCAGCCCTCTCCCGCTTGCGGGAGAGGGGGTAAAAACCTACGGCAAACCCGGACGCATTGCATCCGCTTTGCAGATTATGGTGGACGGCCCGTTGGGCGGCGCGGCTTATAACAACGAGTTTGGCCGTCCCAATATCGCAGGTTATTTCCGTACGCTAGAGATTGAATCTAATCAGGAAATGCGCGGCTATCACAAGCCCATCATGTTGGCGGGCGGTATCGGCCACATTTCGGCGCGGCATTCCAAGAAGCACGCCATTCCTGACGGTGCGATTCTGATTCAACTTGGCGGTCCTGCCATGTTGATAGGGCTTGGCGGCGGCGCGGCATCCAGCATGGATACGGGCTCCAATGCCGAAAACCTGGATTTTGACTCAGTGCAGCGCGGTAACCCAGAGTTGGAGCGTCGCGCACAGGAAGTGATAGACCGCTGCTGGCAGATGAACGAGAAAAATCCTATCTTGGCGATTCATGATGTGGGCGCGGGTGGGCTTTCCAACGCTTTTCCGGAACTTGTGAACGACGCCGGGCGCGGGGCGTTTTTTCAGTTGCGCGATATTCAAAATGAAGCGCTGGGCATGTCGCCCAAAGAGCTGTGGTGCAATGAGGCGCAAGAACGCTACGTACTGGCGGTGCTGCCGGAAAATGTAGATTTGTTCAAACAAATTTGCGAGCGTGAGCGCTGCCCGTTTGCCATCGTCGGCATGGCGACAGAGCAAAAGCATCTGACGGTGGCGGATAGTCACTTCGATAACAAACCGGTGGAGTTGGATTTGTCGGTGTTGCTGGGGAAACCGCCGAAAATGACGCGCGAGGTAAAGCGTCAGTCAAGACAATTGTCAGCTTTTGACTGGAGTGAAATCAACGTGACCGAGGCAGCACAACGCGTGTTGCGGTTGCCTGGGGTGGCCGATAAAACTTTCCTCATCACCATCGGTGACCGCACGGTGACTGGCCTCGTGGCACGTGACCAGATGGTGGGGCCTTGGCAAGTGCCGGTGGCAGATGTGGCGGTGACCTTGGCGGGTTACCAAACTTATAGAGGCGAGGCGTTTGCCATAGGAGAGAAAGCGCCACTGGCGTTGATAGACGCGCCGGCTTCAGGACGCATGGCGATTGCGGAGGCGATTACCAATATCGCGGCGGCGGGAATCGAACACTTAAGCGACATCAAGCTCTCGGCCAATTGGATGGCGCCTGCCGGACACCCGGGCGAGGATGCCGCACTGTATGACACGGTGCGGGCGGTGGGCATGGCGTTGTGCCCACAGTTGGGCATCAGCATTCCGGTGGGCAAGGACTCGATGTCTATGAAGACTGTCTGGGATGATGGCGGTAAGCAAAAGGCGGTCACCGCACCGATTTCCCTAGTCGTGAGCGCCTTTGCGCCGGTGCCTGACGTACGCAAAATTCTCACGCCGCAACTGCGTACCAATGTGGGCGAAACGGCGCTGATGCTGGTGGATTTAGGGTTGGGCAAGAACGCACTGGGCGGTTCGGCACTAGCCCAGGTATATGGCGCAACAGATAACATTGCGCCGGATCTGGACGATGCCGAACACCTGAAAACCTTCTTCAAGGCGGTGCAATCCTTAAACCAGGCAGACAAGATTCTGGCTTATCACGACCGATCCGATGGTGGATTGTTCGTGACCTTGGCAGAAATGGCGTTTGCTGGGCATTGTGGATTTGTCGTGGATTTGGGTATCACCGAAGCCATTCCCGCGCTATTTACTGAGGAACTGGGGGCAGTGCTGCAAGTACGGGCAGAGGACGTGGAAAGCGTCGCGATGGCCTTCAACGGCATGGCACAAGTCATTGGTATGGTGACGGGTAAACACCTTCGTATCGTGTGCAATGGCGAAATGGTGTTTGATGAGCGTCACAGCGATGTACACCGTTGGTGGTCGGAAACCACATTCCATATGCAGAGTTTGCGCGATAACCCGCTGTGTGCGCAGCAAGAATACGATAGTTTGCTGGACACCTACGATCCTGGACTGAACGCGCGGCTGAGTTTTGATCTCAATGACGACATCGCTGCGCCTTATATTGCCAGCGGCAAACGCCCGAAAATGGCAGTGCTGCGCGAACAAGGTGTGAATGGCCATGTGGAAATGGCTGCAGCTTTTGATCGCGCCGGATTTGAAGCGCACGATGTGCATATGAGCGACATCATTGCTGGCCGTACAAGTCTTAAAGATTTTGCCGGATTGGTGGCTTGTGGCGGATTCTCTTATGGCGACGTGCTTGGCGCGGGTGAAGGCTGGGCGAAGTCTATTTTATTCAATGCGCGGGCTAGAGACGAGTTCAGCGCTTTTTTTCAGCGCAAAGACAGTTTCGCGCTGGGCGTATGCAACGGCTGTCAGATGATGAGTAATTTGCACGACCTGATTCCTGGCACCGAGTTCTGGCCGCATTTCGTGCGGAATAAGTCGGAGCAATTTGAAGCGCGTTTTGCCATGGTGGAAGTTTTAGACTCGCCTTCACTGTTCTTTGCGGGTATGGATGGTAGCCGTATGCCGATTGCCGTGGCACACGGCGAAGGTTTTGCGGAATTTTCTTCCAGTGTCGCGGTCGAACTGGCGCGGAAACAGAATTTGATTGCACTGCGCTTTGTGGATAACGACGGCAGAGCTACCGAAATCTATCCGTTCAACCCCAACGGTTCGCCTCAAGGCATTACCGGGTTGACCACGCTGGACGGGCGTTTCAGCATTATGATGCCGCATCCAGAGCGGGTATTCCGCGCGGTGCAGCATAGTTGGCATCCGGATGATTGGAACGAAGACGCGCCGTGGATGAGGATGTTTAGAAATGCGCGTAAATTTGTGGGTTAGTCGGTTAATATGTTGGTTAAGTATTCAAACAAGATGTTCAAAATAAATCTAGGAGAGTTGAATTGAAGTTTATTAAAAGTGTAATTTTGGCAGTCGCGTTGTTCGCACCTTTCATGACTTATGCGATGACAGATGATGAGCAAATCGAGTTTATGGGTGCGGTGACCGATGGCGACACGGCCACGGTGAATAAGTACTTGGACGCTGGTACGGCATCGGTGAAGGACGTATTCTTTGGCTGGTCACCTTTGTTGTCCGCCGCGGCTAAAAATCAATTGGCGGTAGTGAAAGTCTTGGCGGAGCGTGGCGCTGACATCAATTATCGTCACCCCATCACCAAAATGACTGCTAGCGCACACGCGGCTTATGACGGCAATAATGATTTGCTGGAATATTTGTTGCAAAAGGGTGCTGACCCCAATATCAAAATCCGTGGCGGCGTTTCTCTGCTGCGTATGGCAACTGACCAAGGCAATACTGAAACGGTCAAACTGCTGACCAAATATGGTGCCAAGGATGACGGCTGTAAAGACGATAAGTGCTTCTAAAGCACGGTTTTCACTACATGACAGCTGCAAAAAACTTAGCTGCATGCTTGTTGATGAGCTATACCTTGGCCGCAGGCGCGGTTGAGGCAAATAACCATATACGGGTATTGGCGGCTTCTTGTGCGGCATGTCATGGAAGCAACGGTAACAGTGTGGGTGGCACTCCAGTGTTGGCGGGCTTGGATAGAACGCATTTCGTCGCTCAGATGAAGGCGTTTCGCAAGGGCGATCGGCCTTCCACTGTTATGCACCATCACGCCAAAGGCTTGACTGAGGTTGAGGTTGAGCAGTTGGCCGATTACTTCGCAGCACAACCACGTCAGGCATCTGCGCCACCTATGCCACTCAACTTCTAATCATGCTACGCCGCGATTTTCTTAAATTAGTGGGTGCCGGAGCAGCCTTAGGCACATTGCCACAACCAAGCTGGGCGAGCGTGACTAAGCGCATCATCATTATCGGCGGCGGTTACGCCGGTGCTACGGCGGCCAAGTATTTGCGGTTATGGGCGGGTGAGGCGGTGGAAATCGTGCTGATCGAGCAGAGCACCACTTTTATTTCCTGCCCCTTGAGCAATCTGGTACTGGGCGGCAGCAAGAAAATAGGCGACCTCACGTTCAACTTTTCCGGTTTAGATAATTACCACGTCAAGCGCTTATATGCTGAAGTCACGGCGGTAGACGTGGCCAAGCGTCGCATCGTTATGGATGATGGTGATGAGTTGGGCTACGAGCGCCTCATCATCGCCCCCGGCGTGGATTTTATGTGGGAGAGTTTACCCATGCTGCAAAGCGCTGCCGCGCAACAAGCGATTCCCCACGCGTGGAAAGCGGGTGAGCAAACCGTCAATCTACGCCTACAGTTGGAAGCCATGACGGACGGTGGCGTGTTTGTGATTAGCATCCCCAAAGCGCCGTACCGTTGCCCGCCAGGGCCGTATGAGCGCGTTAGTCAGGTGGCGTTTTATCTAAAAAATCACAAGCCAAAATCCAAAATCATCGTGCTGGATGCGAACCCTGAAATTACTTCCAAAAAAGGTCTGTTCACCAAGGCTTGGGTTGATTTTTATCCGGGCATGATCGAATACCGGCCCAACAGCCAAGTGATGGAAGTGGATGTGGCAACCCGCACGGTGAAGACCGAATTTGAAACCGTCAAAGCTGACGTGCTGAACGTCATCCCGCCGCAACGTGCGGGTAAAATCGCGCAACTGGCGGGTGTTGCCAACGTGGATAAACGCTGGTGCGAGGTAGATTTTCTAACCTACGAATCCAAGCTGGCACCCAACGTGCATGTTATCGGCGATTCGGTTTCTGCCGCGCTGCCCAAGTCTGCGCACATGGCCACTTCGCAAGCCAAAGTATGCGCCTCGGCCATCGCCAATCTGCTGGCAGGGCAAGAACCTGATCCACAACCCGTGTTTGCCAATACTTGTTACAGCTATGTATCGGACAAACTGGCGATGCATGTTGCGAATGTGTACCGTTATGACCTCACTAAAAAAATCATGCTGCCTGCGGAAGGAGGCGGTGTGTCAGATAAGCCCAGCGAGCAAGAGGGCGAATTTGCACAGGCTTGGGCCAAGAATATCTGGTCGGACACATTGACTTGATTCACGTATGACTATGCGAATAGTCTATTTCACATTCTTGCTGCTTTTTGTCGCGGCATCCAGTGCTGACATGGCTTCGGTGCTACCTTTGCCGCCAGATCCCGTCACCGCGCTTAAGCTTCCTGTTGGCTTCCAAGCCAACATCTTTGCCAGGCTGGAGCCTGTTGGTGCCAGTTTTTTCCGTGGTCCGCGCATGATGGCATTCTCACCAGAAGGCAATCTGTATCTATCTTTGGGTATGGATAACAAAGTGGTGATGTTGCCGGATGCCAATCACGATGGAGTGGCAGATAAGATAGTTAACGTCGCCGACCACTTTAACGCTCCGCAGGGTTTAGCTTTTGTAGGTGATAAGTTGTATGTGGCGAACCAGGACGGCGTGGTAAAGCTGGAAAATGGTCACGCAGTTCCAGTGATTTCCGGATTGCCATCGGGTGGTCACACCATGAAAAGCTTGAAGTTATCGCCAGATGGTTTTTTGATTTTGAACGTGGGTTCCAGTTGCAATGTGTGCGTTGAAGATGAGCCGCTACGTGCCACCTTGTTGCGTTACACGGTGGAAGGAAAGCCAGCTGGTGCTTTACAGACCTTGGGTCGCCACGCGCCAAGTCCCATCTGGGCAACCGGGCTACGTAACACGCAAGGCTTCGCTTGGCATCCAAAAACCGGCGAGTTGTTTGCCACTAACAATGGCGCGGATGTGCGTTCAGGGATTAAGAATGGTGCAGTGAATGACGACTTGCCACCGGAGCATCTTAACCAGATTCAAAGTGGCGGTTTTTATGGCTGGCCGACTTGTTGGGGCGACAAGTTTGTTGACCCCAATTTTGCTGGGGATTGTTCTGGGATGCAGCCACCAGCCATTACTTTGCCAGCGCATTCCACACCTATCGGCATCACTTTTCTGGATAAAACTACATTTCCGGTGGAGTATCGTTCAGATGCGCTGGTGGCTTTGCATGGTTCATGGAACCGAAATCAGCCTTCAGGGTACAAAGTAGTTAGAGTACACTTTGAGCAAGGCAAGCCAGTCAAAGTGAGCGACTTCATTACTGGCTGGCTATCCAACAAAGGCGCATGGGGCAGGCCGGTAGACGTGGCGGTAGCGCCAGATGGTGCGGTGTATATTTCGGACGATAGGGCAGGTTTGGTGTATCGGATAATCTACAAAGGAGAATCCAAATGAAACGGTTATTTTTGGCAACAATGTTGAGCGCGATGGCGCTGAATACGGCGTGGGCAGCCGAACCCAGCTTGCTCGTTTATACCAGCCCGGACAGGTACGGGCATCCCACAGTGGTGGGTGTTGCGCCACTTTATACACGTTGGGTAGATTACACCGTCATTGCTGAAGATGCTGCCAGCCATGCCTTGGCGCGGCGTTTCAGTAACGTGGGCGCGTGCGAGGCAGGCAAGACGGCGGATCTTATCGCCTGGGTGAATTCGCGTTTGGTGTACAACCCTGCGTCGTCTACCTATTACGCCAAACTCAAGGTACAGTTGCATCGCGGCGACGGTCAGCCTTTGGCTACCTACAAGGCCGAAGGCGAACAGTATGGTCAATTGACCTCAATCTATCAGAATAACGAAGTCAGCAAGGCTTTTGATGCCGCCATGCAAAATATCATGACCCAGATGCAAGCTGATGGCGCGTTGCAGAGCAGCATCCAAAGCGCGATGGCGAGCGACTTTACTCGCTCCCCGTGCGGTATTGTGTCTATTGTCGGGCGCGAGCCGAAATTTAGTTTTTTTGAATATTTTTAGGGAGTTGTTAAGTTGAAAAATAGTCTTTTAGTTGTTGCAATGATCGTTAGTTTTAATGCCTATGCCGCAGAAAATAAAGTCGTTACTGGCTTGAAAAATCCAGAGTCAGTGGTAGTTGCAGATGGACGTGTCTATGTTTCCGAGATAGGAGAATTTGGTAAGGACGGTGATGGTGATATCGCCGTGATAGGCGCGGATGGTAAAGCCAAAGTGTTTGCCAGTGGCATGGACGACCCCAAGGGCTTGGCCTACTCAAAAGGCGTGCTGTA
>JANYIK010000023.1 GCA_025362115.1 Methylophilaceae bacterium | reverse complement strand
TGTGCAGCTTGGCCTTGCGCTCAATATGCAGCGCGAGCGACATGGATTAGCGCCGCTTGCAGCGAAAATCATCCGTCCTTATGCCTCGCATGGCTCGCCAGGCCTGCTGAAAGTGGGTTTTGGCTTGAGTAAAGAAGATGCTAGTTTTGGCGAAATGCGCGCCGAATATCTAGCGCTCTACGACGAGGTGTTTCTACAAAATCCGCAGTTGTTCGAGGGGGTGAGCCAAGTGCTGGAAACCATAGAAGCGCGTGACCTAAAGTGGGGTGTGGTCACCAACAAACCGCGCCGTTTTACCTTGCCGTTGATGCAGGCGCTGGGTTTGCATCAACGAGCTGCGGCGATTGTGAGCGCGGATGATTGCGAACATCCCAAGCCTCATCCTGCTAGTTTGTTGTTAGCCAGTCAATTGGCTGGTGTTATTCCTGAACAGTCTGTCTATGTGGGGGACGCGGCACGCGACATGGATGCGGCGCGTGCGGCAGGAATGGCGGCTATAGTCGCGCTGTATGGTTATCTGGATGCACAAGATAAACCGGAAGACTGGGGAGCAGGAGCGTTTATCCATAACCCCCTAGATTTACTCGCTTTGATTTGAGCGTAGCGCAGAGCCTGCGCTCGAACACTGAGCTTACTCCTGAATTTCGGATACCAAGCGTAGCGAGGATTATGATGACTACGGGAGGTAAAAATGTTTAGGATGCCGAGACAGCGTTACACGGAAGAGTTCAAGCGAGAAGCGGTCAAGCTGGCAGAAGCAGCGGTACGCAAGCTGATGCAACTGTACGGCATCCGTGCACGGCACAAGCGTCGCTACAAAGCCACGACAGACTCGAAACACAGCCTTCCTGATGCACCCAACATATTGAACCCTCAGTTCAGCATATTTGTGCAATATTGTGAATAACGGCGAATGGAGGGTTAGGGCATGAAAAGTCTGTGGAAGAGGGTGGTGCTGAAATGGTGTCTGACCCCATTGATTTGCCACTGTGGCGGAATTGTTCCGGGTTGAACATCTCTTCTGGTGTCATGCCGGTACTTCGCCACGTATCTTGAACCAGCCGCGCGCGGCGAGGTTGGCAATGGTTTTCGTGAAATCGTTCATGTTGGGATTATAAAGCGAGGGTAGAATGCAGGTGCATTAATAACCAAATAGCTCGCGGATCAGAGAGACTGAGTGTTCTTACTACTACAGACCCAAAAAATGAATAATATGTATTGCACTGTAGTCAACTAATGCAAAGTGATTTGCATTGAGGGGAAAATGATAAAGATTTAGGGGCTGACGTAGATTAGCTTAGATGAGAAATAAATGGGGTCAGACACGATATTCGGCAACCCTTCCGGCTTTATGCCATCCCCATAAACACCGCCAAAGCGCGGTTGACGGCAAGGAGTGTGCTGTCGTCCAGATGGCCAACCACTGCACCGATTTTCTCTTTGCGCATGGTCATGGCTTTGTCCACCTGAATCTGGCAGGGCTTCAGCAAGCCATTTTCTGGTGTTGGGACAACATCAATGCGTATCAGCGGGGCATTTACCATTTCGCTCGATACCAACAATACCGTGGCGGTGGCGTGGGTGGGGTTGAACAAGTCGGACTGGATGACCAGTGCCGGACGTGCCTTGCCGAAATCGCCTTGCAGGGCGATGGTGACGAGATCGCCACGGTTCATGCCTGCCAGCCTTCGATATCCGCCAACGCCTCATCCATAAAAGCCTCCAAGCCTGGGTCGTTGCGGTCTGCTTCGGTAGCCAGCAACGACTGGCGGCGGCATTCCTCGGCAAAACCGGCACGCCGCACATCCGGTACCCAGATTTGGATGGGGCGCAGGCCTGAATCCCTGAGGGATGCGCGGTGCTTTTGTACACGTTGTGCAATGGCTGTTGCCATGATGGTCTCCTTGAGCGCTGTTACATGAAACATGTTGGCAGAATTTTGTGTTACATGCAACAAAATGGCGAGGTTGGTTATGATTATTTTGCGCTGAATAAACCCGTCCATGGCGACTAGTTTTTCCGCCGCCCTTCGATACGCCGCGCTTAGCGCGACACTCAGGATGAACGGAAAACGTATCGAAGCATGGTTATAGTTAGTTAAACAGAGCCATCCTGGTTTCTATTTAATCGAACGCCGCTCCATCATGGCTTGTGCTAGCGTCCCCACATCCACATGCTCGATTTCGCCGCCCATAGGCAAACCACGCGCAATGCGGCTCACTTTTAATCCCCGTACCTTGAGTAATTCACCCACATAATGCGCGGTGGCTTCGCCTTCTACGGTGTAATTGGTGGCCAAAATAATCTCTTCCACTTCTCCATCCTGGGCACGTTTCAGCAGGCGGTCAAGATGGATTTCCTTGGGTCCTATGCCATCCAGCGGCGATAAACGCCCCATCAGCACAAAATACATGCCGGAATAGCTGTGGGTTTGTTCCATCATCAGCAAATCGGTAGGCATTTCCACCACGCATAGCAGACTGGCATCGCGTTTGCCAGCGGCGCACAAATCGCAAATTTCAGCCTCGCTAAAATTATTGCATTTATGGCAATGGTGAATGACTTCCAGCGCAGTGTTGAGACTCTGCGCCAGATTCAAAGCGCTTGCGCGGTCGCGCTGCAATAGGTGATACGCCATACGCTGCGCCGATTTCGGCCCAACGCTGGGTAGGCAGCGTAGGGCTTCGATGAGGCGTTCAAGGGCGGAGGGTGTTTGCATCAAGGCTAGTGGCTAAAACGGCGACTAAAACGGCAGCTTCATCCCCGGCGGCAACGGCATTCCCGCTGTGGCTTTGCCCATTTTTTCCTGTGAGGCCGCTTCCACCTTACGCACCGCGTCGTTGATGGCGATAGTGATTAAATCTTCTAGCATTTCTTTGTCGTCAGACATCAGGCCGGCATCCAGGTTGACGCGCTTGACTTCGTGCTTGCCGCTCATCAGCACTTTCACCAGGCCGTTGCTGGCAGTGCCTTCTACTTCCATCTGCGCCAATTCTTCTTGCGCTTTTTTCATATTGTCTTGCATGGCTTGCGCCTGTTTCATCAGGTTACCGAGGCCGCCTTTCATCATTTTTTCTGCTCCTATTGAACGGGTTTAATGCTGGATGGAATGACCGTCGCGCCGAATACTTGTTTCATGTCTTGCACGAAAGGGTCTTGTCGCAAAGACTCTTCCGCACTGGCTTGTCGTGTGGCTTTTTCTTCTGAGATTTGAGTGGCAGGGGTGGTAATGCCATTATCCGCAGCACCGGCCTCGATTTTGATTTTGAGTGCTATGCCAAAGTGTTCCTTCAGTGCTGTTTTGAGGACTTCTTGGTATTGCAACAGATGTTTTTGGCTTTGCGGAACTTGTAATGAAAGACTGGTTTCATCGTGCGAAATCAAGGCGCAATTTTGTGCCAAAGTTTTGCAGAATCCCGGTTTTAGGCTCTCTGCAAAACTGCGCCAATCGCCATTGAAAGTAGCTGTGGGTGTGGTACTAACGTTAGTGTTAGCGGGTGGGATGTTAGGTATAGGAGAGGGCGCTGTAACGCTTTCGCTTACCTGCTGTTTGCTCACCACGCTTGGCGCTGTAGCTTGCGCTGTGCTATTGGGGGCAAATGCCAACATTCTAAGCAAGCTCATGTTAAAGCCCGCAAACTCGTCCGGTGCCAGGCTTAAATCGCGCCGCCCTAGTGTGGCAATTTGGTAGTAAAGCTGTACGTCCTCTGCGCTGATTCTTTGCGCCAATTCCAACAATCTGCGACGTTCCGGCAGGTCTGCGGCTATAACTTCTGGCATCGTCTGTGCGAGGGCGATTTGGTGCAATAAGCCAGCCAAGTCTTGCAGCGCGGCTTCAAACGACAGGCTACGTTGTTCCATTGCTTCTGCTTGCTTTAACAGGGTTGCGCCGTCACTCTCCACCAGAGCCTCTAACAGATTAAACAAGTAATCCTGATCTATCGCGCCCAGCATAGCGCGCACTTCTGGCTCGTTCACGCTGCCCGCACCGTAAGCAATGGCTTGATCCAGTAGCGATAGCGCGTCGCGCATACTGCCTTCCGCCGCGCGGGCAATCAGGTTGAGCGCAGTACCGTCGGCGGTGATGTTTTCTTCTTGCAAAATCGTGGTGAGATGCATGGCGATATTGCTCGGCACCATTTGCTTGAGGTTGAACTGCAAGCAGCGCGACAGTACCGTCACTGGCACTTTTTGCGGTTCGGTAGTGGCAAGTATGAATTTGACGTGGGCAGGCGGTTCTTCCAGCGTTTTCAACATGGCGTTGAAGGCCGAGCGCGACAGCATGTGCACTTCGTCAATGATATACACCTTGAATCGGCCTGCGGTCGGCGCGTATTGGGCGTTATCCAGTAAGTCGCGCATGGCTTCCACTTGAGTATTCGATGCCGCGTCTACTTCCAGTAAATCCACGAAACGACCTTTGTCTATCTCGGTACAAGCGCTGCAAACGCCGCAGGGGGTAGAGGTAATGCCGGTCTCACAATTGAGCGCTTTGGCAATGATGCGGGCAAGGGTAGTTTTACCCACGCCGCGCGTACCGGTAAAGAGATAGGCGTGGTGCAAACGCTGCTGCTCAAGCGCATTGGTGAGTGCACGAACGACATGCTCTTGCCCGACCACTTGGTCGAAATTTTTGGGACGCCATTTACGCGCAAGGACTTGATAGCTCATTCAAATACACGCTGGTAAAGAAGAAGGGGCGAGCCTAACCCCCGGCACTTGCAGATGATAACTGTGGCTGCTTGCTTCCGCACCTGACCAGGTTGGCTACCCTGCAATGCGGGGAGGCCCGCCGACAGCATTTTAACTCAACATGCCTGTGCCTATACACCAAATTATCTTGAATATGGTTTTTAATCTAGGGCATTGAAAATATAAATGACAGTTACCCTACATTTGCTAAAACGGCATTTGACGTGGCGAATGGACTGGACTACCCTACGCGGACAGTGGTCTGATTACACCTAATAAGCGGTCGTTAACGACCTATTAAAGAGCTTTCTAACGAGGAGAGTTGTTCATGTTGAAGTCGTTACAAATCAATCCTGAAAAATGTACGGGCTGTTTGCAGTGCGAAATGGCTTGTTCTTACGAAAACGAAGGTGTATTCAACACCGCCAAATCCCGTATCAAAGTATTCGAGTTCCACCATGAAGGGCGTCAAGTTCCTTATACCTGTACCCAGTGTGCAGAGGCTTGGTGCTTGCAAGCCTGCCCAGTGGATGCGATCAAACTCAACCATGACACGGGTGCAAAAATAGTGCTGGATGACGTGTGTGTGGGCTGCAAAGTCTGCACCATCGCTTGCCCTTTCGGCACGGTAAATTACAACCACGATACCGGCAAAGTAATGAAGTGCGACCTCTGCGGCGGTGACCCAGAATGTGCTACCGCTTGCCCAACGGGTGCTATTACCTATGTAGATGCGGATTGGACCGGCCTAGACAAGATGCGACTGTGGGCTGCCAAAACCGACACACAACCAAGAGCTTGAGGAGAAAACCATCATGGCATGGCATCGTAAAGTTTTACGCGTTAATCTGACCAAAGGCACTTGCGTGGCCGAGGCAATGAATATGGAATGGGCTGACCAATACCTCGGTCAGCGCGGCTTGGCGACAAAATACTTCGTCGAAGAAGTGGACGCTAAAGTGGATCCACTTTCCCCTGAAAACAAAATCATGTTTGTCACTGGTCCGTTAACTGGCACCATGGCTTCTACTGGTGGTCGTTACTCGGTTGTGACTAAAGGTCCGTTGACAGGGGCAATTGCATGCTCCAACTCCGGTGGCTATATCGGCGCTGAAATGCGCTTTGCGGGTTGGGATATGGTGATTGTGGAAGGTAAAGCAGCTAAACCTGTCTATCTGCATATTGAAAATGAAAAGGCCGAGTTATTGCCCGCCGAAGACTTCATTTGGGGTAAAACCGTGTGGGAAACCGAAAGGCTCATCAAGACCAAACACCAAGACCCGCAAATGCGCGTATGTTCAGTAGGCCGTCCAGCTGAAAAAGGTGCGTTGTTTGCGTCCGTGGTGAATGATTTGCACCGTGCTGCCGGACGTTCTGGCGTGGGGACGGTGATGGGTTCTAAAAACCTCAAGGCTATTGCAATTCGCGGCACAAAGGGTGTAGGCGGTGTGGTCAATCCTAAAGAGTTCTTTACAGCGGTAAATGCCGGCAAGCAAGTGCTGAAAGACAATGCGGTCACCGGCCAAGGTTTGCCTAAATACGGTACGCAAGTGCTGATGAACATTCTCAATGAAATGGGAGCTTCGCCTACGCGTAATCACAAAGATTCCGTATTTGAAGGTGCATCCAAGATTTCTGGTGAGGCGATGCATGAGCCACGCGCTTCTGATGGCAAGGCTAATTTGACTACTAACCAAGCCTGCTTTGGTTGCACCATCGCTTGCGGACGTATTTCCACCATAGACCCCACCCACTTCACCATCAAGGACAAAGGCGGTTATTTGGGCAACTCTGGCGGTTTGGAATACGAAGCCGCTTGGGCGCTGGGCAATGCTAATGGGGTAGATGATATTGATGCGCTGACCTATGTGAACCAAATATGTAATGAAGACGGCCTTGACCCCATTACTCTTGGTTCTACCATAGGTGCTGTGATGGAGTTGTATGAGATGGGTGTCATCACCAAAGAAGAAATCGGCTTCGAGTGCAAGTTTGGCGATACCAAAGCCATGGTCAAATTGGCTGAGATGACTTGCCAAAGCGAAGGTTTCGGCAAAATTATAGGCTTGGGTTCTAAGCGCCTGACTGCAAAATACGGTCATCCTGAGCTTTCTATGTCGTGCAAAGGTCAAGAATTTCCTGCTTATGATGGCCGTGCGCTGCAAGGCATGGGCTTGGCGTATGCTACCTCTAACCGTGGCGGCTGCCATTTGCGTGGCTACACGGTGGCGAGCGAGGTGTTGGGTATCCCGTTCAAGACCGACCCTAAAGAAACCAATGAGAAGCCAGAGTTGCTCAAAGCCTTCCAAGATGCGACGGCTGTGGTGGATTCCTCCGGCTTGTGCGTGTTTACCACCTTTGCTTGGGGCTTGCCTGACATTCAACCGCAGATTCAAGCGGCATGCGAGGGTGATTGGTCGCTGGATAAACTGAATCTGGTGGGTGAGCGTATCTGGAATCTTGAGCGCGAATTTAATCTGCGTGCTGGTTTCACGGCTGCGGATGACACTTTGCCACCGCGTTTTCTAGTAGAAGGCATCAAGAATGGCCCGATGACCGGACAGAAGACACGCTTGGATATCATGATGCCTAAATACTACGAGATTCGCGGTTGGGACAAAAATGGCGTGCCTACCGCTGATACTAAAAAGCGTTTAGGGCTTTAATTGAAAATAGAGAAACGAACAAGGGCGCTTGAGAGAGCGCCCTTTGTTTTGACGGGAGCGAGACATGAACTATGTGATTATTGGTAACGGACCTTCTGGAGTGATTGCTGCAGAAACCCTACGTAAAGCTGACGCAAGCAGCAGTATTGTGTTGATAGGCGATGAGCCAGAGCCGCCGTATTCACGCATGGCGCTGCCCTATATGCTGGTAGGCAACATTCAGGAAAATGGCACTTATTTGCGTAAAGAGGCGGGGTATTTTGACAAACAGTGCATTAGCTTAAAAATTGGTCGTGTAACTAAGGTGGATAGCGGCGCTAAACGCGTCACGCTTGAAAATGGTGAGGCTTTGGCTTACGACAAATTGCTGATTGCCACTGGTTCTTATCCCGTTGCGCCGCCGATTCCCGGCATGGATTTACCCGGAATTCATCCGTGCTGGACGTTGGAAGACGCACGCAATATCGCTAAACTGGCCAAACCGGGTGCCAAGGTGCTGCAAATGGGCGCGGGCTTTATCGGCTGCATCATTATGGAGGCGATCCGTTCGCGCGGTGTTGAGTTGACCGTGGTGGAAATGGGTAACCGCATGGTGCCGCGCATGATGACCGAGGTAGCGGGCGGTATGATTAAAGACTGGGTGCAGAGCAAAGGCGTGCGCGTCTATACCGATACCAAGGTGGAGGCCATAGAACAGGCAGGTAACGGCAAATTGCGTGCCAAACTGGGCAATGGTGAAAGTTTGGAAGTGGATTTGGTGATTAGCGCTACTGGTGTGCATCCCAACACGGCTTTCTTGAATGGTAGCGGCGTGCATACTGACATGGGTGTGTTGGTGAATGATCAAATGCAAAGCAACATTCCCGAAATCTATGCCGCGGGTGACGTGGCGCAAGCGCGTGATTTTTCCACTGGCAAGATGGTAGTCAACGCCATTCAGCCCAATGCTGCCGATCAGGCGCGTGTGGCTGCATTGAATATGGCGGGCAAGCTGGTCAACTCGCCCGGCAGCATGGCGATAAATGTGTTGGATACGCTGGGACTGATTGCCGCATCCTTTGGTCAATGGTGGGGCGAGCAGGGCGGCGAACACGCCGAGCAGGTTGACCGCGAGAATTTCCGTTATATGCGACTGGAATTCAAGGGTGACGTACTGATAGGTGCCACCAGTTTGGGTCTAACCCAGCACGTGGGTGTGCTGCGTGGCTTGATACAAACCCGCACCCCGTTGGGCGAATGGAAAGACAAGCTGCTCAAAGATCCAACGCGGGTGATGGACGCCTATCTAGCTAAGGCACAAGCGGCCACGATGTGAAGGTGACGTTCAAGCTGTTCGCTACTCTGCGCGATTATTTGCCCACAGGCACGACTAACCATATTCTGGAACTGAACGTGGTAGAAGGTACCACGCCCACCGATCTTGCCGAACGCTTTCATCTGCCGCCCAAGTTGGTGCATCTGGTGCTGGTCAACGGTCATTATTGGTATCCAGAAGAGCGCAATACTAAACCATTAGCAGAGGGTGATGTGCTTGCAATTTGGCCGCCCATCGGTGGTGGATAGCAGTTACAGTCGCCTCATGTCTATTACGGCGGCCGAGTTTTTGCGCTTATTGCCCTTGGCTGCACCTCTAGGGCTGGTTTCCAGTGGCGAGATGGGCGCACTCATTGTGGATGGCGTACGGCGCATACAAATCACCTTGAGCAAACAGGCAGATAAAGCGTACGCCTCGCTCAAACTTCCGCAGCTTGAAGTGCGCTTGGATTTTTGCCAATATACAGCTGAAGAAAAGAGTGTCTTCATCAATCATTTTGAGCGTATCTACCAACGTGGAGGCGGCTAGCATTCAATCAGGGCATCGGGTATAGTCAACCTATGCAAATCGCTGAAACTCTACACCTCAAACAAATCATCAAGCCGTTTTCTGGGCTTGTAAATCAGATTTACAATCCAGCGCAAGACAAAGTAGGCAGCGTCATCATGGGCATGATGGTGGGCGCACAAACCCTGATTAGTGTGTTCTGGATTCGGGCATTCAGTAATCTGGGCGAGGGGTACGCAGTGATGGTACTGTTTCCTTACGCTTATATCATCATTTCTTATACGAGCATGCTGGTGTTCTACCGGCTCAAGCGCGCCAACTACTTTACCTTTACGCAATTGGCCATGCTGCTGGTCATGCCATTCTTCATGCAATGGATTATCGGGGGTTACGAGGCTTCTAGCGGCATTGCTATTTGGGGCATATTGTCCCCGGTCGGCGCACTGCTACTGCTTGGCCGTAAACAGTCCACTTACTGGTTTGTTTTGTTCTTTGTGTTAGCCATGTTCTCTTGGGGCATGAATGACACTTTTGCCAAATACGCACCAGAGATTCCATTGCATATCAAACATTTATCTTTTATTGCCAATGTGTGTGGCGCGGCATCCATACTCTATTTCGTCATGCGATATTTTCAGTCGCAGACTGAGCAAGCCATGCTTGCCTTGGTGGGCGAGCAAGGCAAAACCGATAAGTTGCTACTCAACATTCTGCCCAAGAGTATTGCTGATAGGCTGAAACAAAGCGGGGAGCGTATCGCCGATCGCTATGACTCGGTCACCATCATGTTTACTGACTTAGTCGGATTTACCGCGCTCTCATCCGGCATGTCGGCGGATGATTTGGTGGAATTACTTAGTCGGGTATTTTCGCGTTTTGACGAACTCACCGAGAAACATGGTGTGGAGAAAATTAAAACCATAGGTGATGCTTACATGGTGGTGAGTGGCGCACCAGAGCCTAGGGCAGACCATGCTAGCGCAGTAGCAGATTTGGCTCTGGAAATGATGCAAACTATCGCTGAAGTCTCAACTCTGGGGGCAAAACTCATGATGCGTATCGGTATCAATAGTGGCCCTGTAGTCGCTGGCGTGATTGGCAGTAGCAAGTTCAGCTATGACTTATGGGGCGACACCGTCAACATGGCCAGCCGCATGGAGCATCACGGCGTTCCCAACCGTATTCATGTCTCGGAAAAAACCTATTACATTTTGAAAAATGACTATGTTTTTGAAACGCGCGAGCGGATAGAAGTGAAAGGCAAAGGCCTGGTACAAAGCTATTTTTTGCTGGGAAAAAAATCAGAAACCGTGGCCGCAGCGCAAGAGCAGACCGCTTCCGCCCACTGATTTCGAGTTTCACAAACGGTGGACTTAGGTTACAATTCGCCGCCCTAAGATTGTAGAGCCCACGGAGAGATGGATGAGTGGTTTAAGTCACCACCCTGGAAAGGTGGCACAGGGGTAACCCTGTCGCGAGTTCGAATCTCGCTCTCTCCGCCAATATTTATGTCAGCCCATTGTATAATCGTGCATGGCTGACGAACCCTTAGAATTCCTCAAACTTCCCCCGCATTCTGTAGAGGCCGAACAATCGGTTCTGGGCGGGCTGCTGCTGGAAAACGAGGCCTGGGACCGCATCGCCGACCTCATCGGCACCGAAGATTTCTATCGCCACGATCATCGTCTCATTTATACCCACATTTCCCGTCTGGTAGAGCATAACAAGCCAGCGGACATGGTTACCGTCGCAGAATCCTTAGAAAACAGCGCAGAGCTTGCCAACGTGGGCGGCATCGCCTATCTGGGGGCTCTGGCACAGAACATTCCATCCGCCGCCAATATCCGTCGTTATGCTGAAATCGTGCGTGAACGGGCGGTGATGCGGCGTTTGGTGGAAGTTGGCTCCAGTATCGCTGATAGCGCTTTTAACCCGCAAGGGCGCGATGCTGCCATGCTGCTGGATGAAGCGGAGGCTCGGATTTTCGAGATCAAGGAACATGGCGCACGAGCCAATCAGGGGTTTGTTGACATCAAATCGGTGTTGCCCTTGGTGGTGGAGCGGCTGGATAAGTTGTCCAATCTGGACGACCCCAACGGCATCACCGGCGTGCCTAGCGGCTTTCATGACTTGGACGCGATGACATCCGGTATGCAACCGGGTGAATTGATCATCATCGCCGGCCGACCTTCAATGGGCAAAACTGCGTTTGCGCTGAATATCGCGGAGCATGTGGCATTGAATACCGACCAGGCGGTAGCCGTGTTCAGCTTGGAAATGCCCAACACCCAACTAGCAATGCGCCTGATTGGCTCAGTCGGCAAGATAGACCAGCACAAAATGCGCACTGGGCAACTGGCAGATGAGGATTGGGAACGTCTGACCTACGCGCTGGGCAAACTCAACGATGCTCCCATCCATATTGACGAAAGTGGTGGTATCAACGCCATGGAGCTACGGGCAAGGGCAAGGCGCTTGAAGCGCCAGTGCGAGGCTCTGGAAGGCAAGAAGTTGGGGCTTATCATCGTGGATTACTTGCAGCTCATGACTTCTGTACGCCAGACCGAGAACCGTGCCACCGAGGTTGCTGAAATCTCGCGCTCGTTGAAGGCCTTGGCCAAAGAGCTGAATCTGCCGGTGATTGCGCTATCGCAGGTCAACCGCAAGATCGAAGAACGCCCGGACAAGCGCCCCGCAATGTCGGATTTGCGGGAATCCGGCGCGATTGAACAAGATGCCGACGTGATTCTGTTCTTGTACCGCGACGAGGTTTACAACAAAGACACACAGTTCAAAGGCACCGCAGAAGTCATCATCGGCAAACAACGTAATGGCCCAATCGGCTCCATCCGCTTGACCTTCATCGGCGCACACACGCGCTTTGAAAACCATGCTTCTGGGCGCATGGAAGACAGTTATTAGCGTTTGGGGTTATTCCCTCCCCTAGGCAGGGGGAGGGTCAGGGTGGGGGTCGAAAGTATCGTAGCGGGCGTAGTAGCGGGCGTAGCCCGGATGAAATGCAATGTAATCCGGGAGAGAGTGCTAAAAACGGCTCAACGATGCGGCTATGCAGGCATGTTTTTTGGGTAATTATTTACGGTTGTTTTTTTACATGAGCTTTGTTACTCTAAGCACCAGAAAAATAAAAACAATCCACAACAAGCAATAACACTTTTTTGGAGTTTGGTTACCGGTGAATATCAAGCGCTCTAATACGTTGTTGGCACACAAGTTTTTACTGACCATTCTTTTCCCGCTTTGTTTTTCTTCCTCGCTTTACGCCGCCGGTCAGGTGCCTGACGCGGGCAGGTTGTTGCGCGAGCAACCCAAAGTGCCGCCCACTTTACCTGGTTCGCCGCTGCAGCGCATTGCGCCGCAGACCGAGGAGCAGCCCGTCGCAGACACAGGCGCCAAGGTGCTGGTCAAGGGTTTCCGCATTGAAGGTGCTACGCTCATCCCCGCTGATGAGTTGCAAAGCCAGATCCAGCGCGCCATTGGCCGAGAGCTTAGCTTTACCGAGCTGCGCGCCGTGTCAGAGGCGCTGGTGGCCTATTACGCGCAACGCGGCTATCTCGCGCAGGCCGTGCTGCCGCCGCAAGATGTTGACGACGGCATCGTGCTCATCAAGATTATCGAGGGCAAGCGCGGCAGCATTCTGATCAACAACACGGGCAAACGCGCCAGCAGCGAGCGCATTCAGGGCTTTATAGATTACCGCCTGGCGCAGGGCGACCCCATGAGTTTGGAAGGCTTGGGCGAAGCGGTCAATTTGTTGAATGAACAGCCGGGCATTGAAGTTAAATCCACGCTCAAGCCGGGCGCGGCCGAAGGCGAGACCGGGCTGGTCATCAACGTGAAAGAAAAGCCCTTGGCCAACTTTACCTTGGGCATGAGCAACAAAGGCTCGCGCGGCACCGGGATTCTTCAGGGCATCGCCAGCGCCAAGCTCAACAACCCGCTGGGGCTGTTTGATGAGGCCTCCGTGTTGCTTACCAAGTCTGATGGCAGCATTTTTGGCCTGGGCAGCTACAGTCTGGCGGTGGGTGATTCTGGCCTGCGTTTAGGGGGCAGTGCCTCGCGCATGGTGTATAAGGTCACGCAAGAAAGCCTGGCCGCCACCGAAGCGCACGGCACGGCCACCACGGTTGGGCTTAATACATCATATCCGCTCTATCGTTACACCAATTTTAGCCTCAGTTTGACTGGCAATCTGGATGCCAAGTACCTGCGCGATGCCACGGTGGCGGGCGAGACCAGCGACCATACCGTTAATACTGCCACTTTTGGCATCAACGGCAAGCGTACCGACGGGTTTGCGGGCGGTGGCGAAACCACCTTTGATTTGGGGTTGGTATATGGTCATGCTGATGATGACAACGCCGGTGCGGTGACCACGGATCAAACCACGCGTCAGGCGCTGGGCAATTTTGGCAAGCTCAAGTTTGACCTTGGCCGCCAGCAGGTCATCACTGATACGTGGTTACTCCAGGCCAATCTGCGCGGCCAGATGGCCTATGACAATCTCGATTCTTCCGAACGTTTTTCGCTGGGTGGGGCGGATGGCATTCGTGCCTTTCCCTCAGGCGAGGGCGGTGGCGACGACGGTTGGCTGCTCTCGCTTAACCTGGTGCATTCATTCAGTGACGCGATTCAAGGCACGCTGTTTTTGGATACCGGCGGCATACGCATCAACCACACCACCTGGGCGAACTGGAATTCTGGCAACCCCAGTCTGGATAACCACTACCAGCTCACCGGCATAGGCGCGGCGCTGGATTGGAAGATCAACGATTATCTGGCGGTTACCGCCACGGTGTCCACGCGGCTGGGCGGTAACCCCGGCCACGATGCCAATGGCCAGGACGCTGACAGCACGCATCGGGATGTCCGCGGCTGGATCAACCTGGTGGGCGAATTTTAAGGAGGCGTTGATTTATTCCGTTCGTGGTGAGTGTTTTTCGTTCGACCCCTCGATACACCGCGCTACGCGCGGCACTCAGGGCGAACGAAAAATGTATCGAACCACAGCGGTATAAATCTCTGTTTTGAAGCATAAAACAAGGTAAGCAGTGATATGAATAAAGTCTATAGCAGATGTAGCCCGTATGAAGCCGGTAACGGCGTAATACGGGGTTGATGTGCCAATATCTTGTGTATATGTAGTTGTTAGGATGACGAAATGAATAAAGTCTATAGCATCGTTTGGAGTGAATCCCGCCAAGATTGGGTGGTCGTTCAGGAATCCACGCCCCACCACGGCAAGCGCTCCACGACTGGGCGGTTGATAGCCAGTGCGCTGGTCACGGGCTTGATCGCCGCTTCTGCCTACGCAGCGCCGCCCGCCGTCAATACGCTGCCTACTGGCGGCAATGTGGTTGGCGGTGTGGCCACCATCAACCCGGGTGGCAGCAACACGTTGAACATCAACCAGACCACCGGCCGCGCCATTATTAACTGGAACACCTTTAGCATCGGCGCTGCGGCCACGGTCAATATCAGCCAACCTGGCGCGTCATCTGTGCTGCTCAACCGCGTCACCGGCAGCGACCCATCGCAAATTTTCGGTCACCTCAACGCCAACGGCCAAGTATTTCTGCTCAATCCCAACGGCGTGTTGTTTGGCCGCGGAGCCAAGGTAGATGTCAGCGGCCTGGTTGCCACCACACTCAACATCCGCGATGCCGACTTTATGACCGGTAAATATCGCTTTACCGGCACTGGCGGCAGCGTCATCAACCAGGGTGAGATTCTGGGACAATATGTTGCACTGCTCGCGCCCGAAGTCCGTAACGATGGTGTGATCATTGCCCGCCAAGGCACGGTAGCGCTGGCGGGCAGCACCGGCATTACGCTTAACTTGGTGGGCAACCAGCTGATAGACGTGCTGGTAGATAAAGCCGATATTGATACGCTGGTTGAAAACAAGTACCTCATCCAGGCGGATGGCGGCACGGTCATCCTCGCCGCGCAATCGGCTAATCATTTGTTGGGCAAAGTGGTGAATAGCGGCACCATCACCGCCACCGGCATTGCCAATGACGGCGGCAAAGTGCGTTTAACCGCCAGCGCCAACATCGAGCATAGCGGCAGCATCAATGTAGATGCCGGTGCCAATGGCAAAGGCGGCTCCGCCATTGTGATTGCCAACCTGGATAACCCCAACAGCCGCACCGACATCAGCGGCAGTATTTCGGCCAAAGGCGGTAGCCAGTCGGGTGATGGTGGCTTTATCGAAACCAGCGCCGAGCACCTCAAAATTGCCGATTCCGCACGCATCAACACCACTGCCGCCCACGGCAAACGTGGTAATTGGCTGCTAGACCCTAATGACTTTACCGTTGGCGCGGCTGGGGATATTACCGGTGCCGCGCTAGGAACTGCGCTCGACTCTAACAACGTCACCATCCAGACCACCGTAGCCGCGGCAAACTGTACCGGTGCTACTTGCACTACAGGCTCTGCGGGCAACGGCGACATCATCTTTAATCAGGCGGTGTATTGGACGAACAGTTCCAGCACCTTAACGCTTGATGCCTACCGCAACATTGTGTTCAACCAGAGCGTGGTACTCGATACCATACTCCCTGCCGGTCCGGCGATCAACATGACGTACGGCACGGGCGGTACGGGGGCGGCTTATACCACCTCCACTGCGGATTGGTTGACACCTTTTACTATGGGGCTTCCCGCTAGTATGCTGATACAAGACAGCACCTACGGTGGCGCAATTGTAACGCCAGCGTTTATTCTTAGCACACACACAGGTTTCCCAAATGATCTGTATTTAGGGGCAAAGGGCATCAGTATTTACGCCAATGCCTTATCTGGCACCAGCACCTACGACGGTAACAGTGTACCGTTTACGCCCACTTTTTCGTTGGCTGCCAATGGTAGCTCCCCGATAGACATCATCCCCCCGCTGACGCTTGGTCTCCCGACATTTAATACCGCAGCCCCCACCCATGCTGGCACTTCTTCTGGGGTGCTTTATACCGGTGGTTTGACCAGCACCGCCTATGCAGGCCTTACCGCTGGCAGTGCCGGTGCAACCTGGACGATCAACCCTGCCACGCTGACGGTCGGCGCAGCGCTCACCAACACCGGTTCAATCTCCAAAACCTATAACGGCACCGCTGCTGCGCCTACTGGTTTTACGCCCATTTACAGCTTTACCGGCTTGGTTTCGGGCGACACGGCCACACTCAGCAATACCGGGGTGACGTATGACAGTACCCATGCGGCCTCTGCCACCACGCTCACCGCCAATGGACTAGCCATTGCTGGCATTGGTGGTGCGGGCATACTTGGCGATTACACGCTGGTTGGGGCATCAGCTAGCATTGCCGCCACCATCAGCC
>JANYIK010000005.1 GCA_025362115.1 Methylophilaceae bacterium | reverse complement strand
CATTGTAACCAATTAAGGAAGCTTAAAAATGGCAAGCTTGAACCCTCCCGTATGTGACTTTGGCTGGAAAGCACCGGATTTCAATCTTCCAGGAGTAGACGGAAAAAACTGGAGCATCAAAGACGTGCAAGGTAAAAATGGGACATTGGTCATGTTCATCTGTAATCATTGCCCTTACGTCAAGGCTATTCGTCCGCGTCTGGTGCGCGACGTGACAGCTTTGCAAGCGCTGGGGGTGAATACGATCGCCATTTCATCCAATGACACGGTGAATTACCCCGATGATAATTTTGAAAATATGAAGCTGGTCGCGCAGGAATTTAATTTTCCTTTTCCTTATGTAATTGACGAAACGCAAGAAGTCGCCAAGGCTTATGGTGCAGTATGTACGCCGGATTTCTTTGGCTTTAATAACAAGTTGGAGCTGCAATACCGTGGCCGTTTTGACGAATCGCGCAAAGAAACCGCGCTCGATAGCACCCGCGACCTGTTCTTCGCCATGAAGCAAGTCGCCGAGACCGGGCAAGGGCCGAAGGAACAAATATCCAGCATAGGATGCTCGATTAAATGGAAAGGCTGAGCGTTTTGATTGATCGCGTTATCGTCGCCGTCCGCTAGGTCGGCGACGAAGTTGTGATGCCGTATTTCCTCAAGGTGTAGCGTCTGCCCAAGCCCTTGGCAACAGCACTAGCCACCCAGCCACCGTATTTCTCGCAACGCAATTTTGGCGCGTCTGCGCTGGAGAGGTGCTATTTGGCGGCGGGGCGGTTCGACCTTTATTTACACGGCGGCCAGCATTTGTGGGATTACGCGGCGGGATTGCTAATCCTGCTGGAAGCAGGCGGGAACCATAAAAGACGACGCGTTCTGGCAGTATCCTTCTGGCAAGTGCTCCGCCGTCGCTGCTGGCAATGCTGAACTTTTCGCGCCCTGGCAGGCGTGGGTACAGGCGACTATCTAGTCTTTAACTCTGCAGTGTTGATCTACGACATGGGCAATTCTTGCCTGAAGTTGCTGCGAGAGTGGCTTGCCCCCACCGAACGTATTGAAAAAACTGGTGCAATTCTTTCCGTTAATCAGATTAACACGGTGGGGTTTCTCGATAAGGTTCGTGTTCCAGCCGGGCAAAGCAATAACAGGCTGCACAAAAATCTGTTCAGCAACAGCTTGTGAAAGCCATTTCTGTAGCTCTTTTGCTTGACGCATAGCTTGCTCTATAGGGCCGGTCTCCACCCAGGGTTGGGTGTTGGCTCCTTCGTGGAAGCGCAAACACTTGCCGTCGTAAGTGGCTTCGTATTCATTTCCCTTGTTACGAGTTTTTGGTTTTTTCCGGCTTTTGGTTTCTATGGCAAATACCCCTGTAGCACCTATCACGATGTGGTCAATGTTAAAGCCGTCAGCCGGAAAGTCGTGGAACACTCTGAATTGTGCAAGCATGAGTTGGTTGAGTTCTTGCCCTACTACCAGCTCTGCCACAAGCCCTTGACGATATTGGGCGCGCTTATTCAAGGCGCTGTGGATTTTTCTCAGGCAAACGGCAAGCAGGACTGCCGCACCGATCAATGAAACCAGCGGGGCTATCGAGCCAAAGGTTGCGGAGACCAATACCGGAATAATGAGTGCCATGGTTAGATTGGTTTCTATGTCGGTTGATAGTGCGGCGATTTCCTCTCTTGAACTTTTGCCAGGCTCGCGCAACATGCCACTTTCAACCGGTGTTTTTCTTGCGCTTTTCCGCTCTTTCCATGCACGATACTTGATGAGTGTCAGTACGCTCAATGCAGACGCAGCGAAAGCGCCGATGGGCAACAGCGGCGACATTACTCAACCACGCCCACTTTGGCGCGTTTGGCGGCTTCTCGCAACGCGCCATCGCTCGCGGCAACGGGGATTTTGAGACGCAGCGCCAATGCCAGATAGGTTGCGTCGTAGCTGCTTAGGCCGTACTGGATGGCCAGGCGCATGTTATCGGCGGCGGTGAACGGGGTGTAGTCCACCACCAAGGGAAGAGTGCCGACCATGTCGGCGAATGCTTCGGCTTGTGCAAGGGTGATTTTATTGGCATTGGCGGCTTTGCGCAGGACATTGGAGAACTCCAGCACCCACAGACCGGGGACGTAGGCGGCTTCGCTCGCCAGCAGGTCAAGTACGCGGTCGGCATAAGCGCTGGCTTGGTTGTGAAAACACCAGCCAACCACCACGGAGTTGTCTACCACGAATGCCATTCGTTTGCCTTAATCGCGGCCTTCAGCAGCGAGCTCGCGCCAGTCTAGGGCACCGAGGTCAGCACGGCTTGCCTTGAGTTTGGCAATGATGGCGGAGATGTCGGGTTGTGCAGTGGGGGGTTCGGGAATGATGCGGGCGATGGGCACGCCGCGACGAGTCACGGTAAACGCTTCTCCGGATTCCACTTGAGCCAGCAAGGCGGATAGCCGCGCTTTGACTTCATAGACCGCAATGGCTTTCATCATTGTTTCCTATATAGTTAACCAACTTGAAAAGACATGATACGCCAGTGTTTGCCGGATGTCACAGCTATTGCCCAAAACGGCTAACTAGGCAATAATCCCCCTATTAACTGCGCACATGCAGTCAATAATAAAAGTGCGCGCCAGTCGTTTAGGGGAGTCCCCACAAGTTTTAGGCTGCACTCAGAAAATGGGAGTGCATTTGGTGTCTTTTTCGTTTGATTATTTGCAAAGATAGGGAGTATTAACATGGCAACTCGTACCGATTTATGTAACGCAATCCGCGCCTTGTCTATGGACGCGGTGCAAAAAGCTAACTCTGGCCACCCTGGTGCGCCTATGGGCATGGCGGAAATTGCTGAGGTGCTGTGGAATCACCACTTGCGCCATAATCCTAAGAACCCAAAATGGGCTGATCGCGACCGTTTCGTGTTGTCTAACGGCCACGGCTCCATGCTGATTTACTCTTTGCTGCACCTCACCGGCTACGACCTGCCGATGGACGAAATCAAGACTTTCCGCCAACTGCACTCCAAGTGCGCCGGCCACCCTGAATACAGCTATGCGCCTGGGGTTGAGACCACCACTGGGCCATTAGGTCAAGGCATCTCTAATGCCGTTGGATTCGCCATGGCAGAAAAATTGATGGCAACGCAGTTCAACAAACCCGGCCACGACATCGTCAACCACTACACCTACTGCTTCCTTGGTGATGGTTGCATGATGGAGGGCGTTTCTCACGAAGCCTGCGCGCTGGCTGGCACTTGGGGCTTGGGTAAACTGATCGCGTTCTGGGATGACAACGGCATCTCCATTGACGGTCACATCGAAGGTTGGTACACCGACGATACCCCAGGTCGCTTCAAGTCCTACGGCTGGCATGTGCAATCCGTGGACGGGCACGATTCAGCCGCGATTGATGCCGCCATCAAGGCAGCGCAAAAAGTGACCGACAAGCCATCATTAATTTGCTGCAAAACCATCATCGGCAAAGGCTCTCCAAATAAATCCGGTAGCCATGACTGTCACGGCGCAGCTTTGGGCGACGCCGAAGTAGCTGCTACTCGCGCTGCTATTGGTTGGAACCATGCGCCGTTTGAAATTCCTGCTGACGTGTATGCAGGCTGGGATCAAAAAACCAAGGGCGCTAAGACTGAATCCGATTGGAACGCCAAGTTCGATGCTTACGCCAAGGCATTCCCTGCCGAAGCCGCAGAATTCAAGCGCCGCATGGCGGGTGACTTGCCAGCCAATTGGAAGGCAAGTACCGATGCCATGATCAAGGAAGTGAATGAAAAGGCTGAAGGCATTGCTACCCGCAAAGCCTCACAAAACGCCATTGGTGCGTTGGCTCCGGTATTGCCTGAGTTCTTGGGCGGTTCTGCTGACTTGACCGGCTCCAACCTGACCAGTTGCGGTAGTTTCAAGCACGTGAACGGCAAGGAAGCGGGCAACTATATCTCCTATGGTGTGCGCGAATTCGGTATGGCAGCGATCATGAACGGTATGACGTTACATGGTGGTCTGTTGCCATTCGGTGGCACTTTCCATCAGTTCTCTGACTACATGCGTAATGGTATGCGTATGGCGGCACTGATGAAGCAACGTGTGATTTATGTATTGACCCATGACTCCATTGGTCAAGGCGAAGATGGCCCTACCCACCAACCTATCGAAACCACCTCAGGCTTGCGCTTTATTCCAAACATGGATGTATGGCGTCCTGGTACTTCCACCGAAACCGCCGTGGCTTGGGTGTGTGCAGTAGAACGCAAAACAGGTCCATCCAGCCTGGTGTTGAGCCGTCAAAACGTGGCTGGCATGAAGCATGATGATGCACAAATCGCCAATATGCGCCGTGGTGCTTATGTTGTCTCTGATGTCGCTGGCGCGCAAGTGATTGTGATGGGCACTGGTTCTGAGCTGGAGTTGGCAGTCAAGGCTGGCGCAGAACTCAACGCGGCTGGTGTAAAAACCCGCGTGGTGTCCATGCTTTCAACCAATGTGTTTGACCGCCAAGATCAAGCCTACAAAGACAGTGTGTTGACCAAGGGTGTGAAGCGCGTAGCGATTGAAGCCGGCGTAACCGATTTCTGGCGCAAATATGTTGGTCTGGATGGCGCTGTTGTGGGCATTGACACCTTCGGCGAGTCTGCTCCGGGTGGGGTGCTGATGAAGCACTTTGGCTTTACCGTCGAAAATGTAGTCAAAACGGTCAAGTCAATTCTATAATCGTCGGGCATAACCGAAATAAAGGGGAGCCCGTAGTGGGCTCCCCTTTTAGTTTTTTAGGATAGGAGAAATGTAATGGCAATAAAAGTGGGTATCAACGGTTTTGGTCGTATCGGACGTATGGTGTTTCGTGCCGCGATAAAGGACTTCACGGATATTGAGGTGGTGGCGATTAACGACTTGCTGGAGCCGGATTATCTGGCTTATATGCTCAAGCATGACTCGGTGCATGGCCGTTTCAAGGGTGATGTGTCGGTCAATGGCAATAATCTGGTTGTCAACGGAAAAAACATACGGTTGACTGCGGAAAAAGATCCGACTGCGCTGAAGTGGAATGAAGTTGGTGCGGACATCGTGATTGAATGTACTGGCCTATTTTTGACTGTTGATACTTGCCAAAAGCATATAGATGCTGGTGCCAAGAAAGTAGTGCAATCAGCACCCAGCAAGGACGATACACCGATGTTTGTGTATGGGGTGAATCATGATACTTATAAAGGCGAAGCGATTGTTTCTGCTGCTTCCTGCACCACAAATGCGCTGGCACCTGTCGCAAAGGTGCTGCACGATACCTACGGCATCAAACGTGGACTGATGACTACTGTGCATGCTGCTACAGCTTCACAAAAAACAGTAGATGGCCCATCCAACAAAGACTGGCGCGGTGGCCGTGGCATTTTGGAAAACATCATCCCGTCTTCTACCGGCGCGGCCAAAGCAGTGGGGAAGGTGATTCCTGATTTGAATAAAAAACTCACCGGCATGGCTTTCCGTATCCCGACTTCCGACGTTTCCGTGGTAGATTTGACCTGTGAATTAATTAAACCCGCCAGCTATGAGGAAATCGTGGCGACGATGAAAGCTGCTTCGGAAAGTGGGCCATTGAAGGGTGTGTTGGGCTTCACCGACGATAAAGTGGTTTCCACCGATTTTCGTGGCGAGACCTGCCCTTCGGTGTTTGACGCTGATGCTGGTATCCAGCTTGACCCTACTTTCGTTAAAGTAGTGGCTTGGTACGACAACGAATATGGTTATACCTGTAATTTAATGCGGTTGGTACAACACATCGCATAATCATTTCTGAACTGCTAAATAAAATGAGTAGATGAGGCTTGCCTTATAAAACTACCGAAAAATTGTCAGATTTTCAGCATTGATCTGTTTTTCATAATTTGGGGAGATGAAAATGGCTGTAATCAAAATGACCGATCTTGATCTCAGGGGGAAGCGCGTCCTGATTCGCCAAGACCTTAATGTGCCGCAAAATGAAGACGGTAGCGTGGCAGACGATACACGTATTCGAGCGTCATTGCCAACGATCAAATTTGCGATGGATGCTGGTGCAAAGGTGATGTTGATGTCGCATCTAGGTCGTCCTAAGGAAGGCCCTACGGAAGGTCGTTATGACGACAAGGACAGCCTTAAACCGGTAGCGGATCATTTGGGCAAGCTGCTCAGCCGTCAGGTCAAGACCTCTGTATTGTTAATGCGTGCGCTTTCTGATTTGGTCAATGAAATGAAAGATGCACTGTATTCTGTTGCGGAGATTGAGCGCGTCAAACGTAGCGTAGATCACTTTGACAAAACTCGTTGCGAAGTAAAGCTATATCAGGACTGGTTGGGCAATGGAAAAAAGGCTCTTGAAGAAATGCGTGATGGTGAAGTTGGCGTGCTGGAAAATGTCCGTTTCAACATAGGTGAGAACAACAACGAGGAACGACTTTCCTGGGAAATGGCGCAGATTTGCAACATATTCGTGATGGATGCATTTGGCACCGCACATCGCGCCCAGGCTTCCACTCACGGCGTAGCAAAATATGCTCCAGTGGCGTGTGCCGGGCCGTTGCTGGTGGCTGAGTTGGAGGCTTTGGGTAAGGCACTGGATAACCCAGCGCGCCCTATGGTGGCCATTGTTGGCGGCTCCAAGGTTTCGAGTAAGCTGACGGTGTTGGAATCGCTATCTCATATCGTGGATCAGTTGATTGTCGGTGGCGGAATCGCCAATACCTTCATCAAGGCGGCGGGTTATAACGTCGGCAAATCTTTATATGAAAAAGACCTGGTTGAAGAGGCCAAGCGCCTTATCGCGGCGGCCAAAGCCAAGGGCAGTGATATTCCAATTCCGACCGATGTTGTGGTGGGCAAGAAATTTGATGCTAACGAAGTTGCTGTCATCAAAAAAGTCAGCGAAGTCGTAGATGACGACATGATTTTCGACATTGGTCCGGAAACCGCCAAGGCTTATGCGGAATACTTGAAAAAGGCGGGTACTATTGTGTGGAATGGTCCGGTGGGCGTGTTTGAATTCGACCAGTTTGGTAAAGGTACCAAGACGCTGGGGTTGGCGATCGCTGACAGCCCGGCGTTCTCTATCGCCGGTGGTGGCGACACCTTGGCGGCGATTGCCAAGTACGATATCGCCGAACGTATTTCGTATATTTCTACTGGCGGCGGCGCATTTCTAGAGTTTCTGGAAGGTAAAAAATTACCAGCGGTGGAAATTCTTGAACAACGGTGTGGGGATTAACCTCTGTACTTTTTTCTTCCCCTTCATAGAGATCACAAATGATACGACGCAAGACGAAAATTATTGCCACCATAGGCCCTGCGTCCAGTAGCCGAGAGGTGCTGGAACGCATGATAGACGCGGGAGTGGACTTGGTGCGCCTCAATTTTTCCCACGGCACGGCGGAGCAGCACATTGCTACGGCGACTTTGGTGCGGGAAATTGCCGCTGGCCTGCGACGCCCTATCGGCGTGCTGTGCGACTTACAGGGGCCGAAAATACGCATAGGAAAATTTGAAAACGGCAAAATCACCTTGAAAGTCGGTGATAAATTTGTTCTAGATGTCAATTGCAAGCTGGGAAACCAAGAAAGAGTAGGCCTAGACTACAAGCTACTGACCGATGATGTGGAAGCCGGCGCGGTACTGGTTTTAGATGATGGACGCATGGTGATGACAGTAGATGACGTGCGTGGCGACGAGATTTTTTGCACCGTCAACCAGAATGGCGAGCTTTCCAACAACAAGGGCATCAATCGCCAAGGCGGTGGCCTATCAGCCGCTGCGCTGACCGAAAAAGACCGTGAGGATATCAAGACTGCAGCGGCGATGGAGGCTGACTACGTCGCAGTGTCCTTTCCGCGCAATGCTGCCGACATAGAGTTAGCTCGTCGGCTGGTGCGCAAGGCAGGTGGTTATGCCAGCATTATTGCCAAGATAGAACGAGCTGAGGCGGTGGAGGCGCTGGCAGAAATCATCGAAGTTTCAGATGCCATTATGGTAGCGCGTGGCGATTTGGGTGTGGAGGTGGGTGACGCGGCGGTACCTGGCTTGCAGAAGCGCATGATTCGTGAGGCCCGCTCACGCAATAAGCTGGTCATCACCGCAACACAAATGATGGAGTCTATGATTTCCAGTCCTATCCCAACCCGTGCCGAGGTTTCTGACGTGGCCAATGCGGTGCTGGATGGAACGGATGCAGTGATGCTGTCAGCAGAGTCTGCGGTAGGTAAATATCCGGTTGAGGCGGTAGCTGCGGTAGATAGGGTGTGCTTGGAAGCGGAAAGAGATTTTGACAGCCATTCGCTGTATACGGAAGCGGGGAAAGTTGATCGTGCAGATGAGGCCATTGCGCTGGCGGCCATCTACACCGCCGATAGACTCAAAGTGGATGCCATTGCCTCTCTGACCCAGTCTGGCACCACTGCCAAACTGATGTCGCGCAGCAACACCTTGCCCCCGATTTTTGCCCTGTCGCCAGAAAAGGAGACGCGGCGTAAACTGACTTTGTATCGTGGGGTTTACCCATTTCTGTTTGAAGAGAAAAGCAAAGATAGAGATGTGATTCTGCAAGCAGCAGAGGACGATTTACGCAGACGCGGCGCGGTGAAAAATGGGGATTTGATCCTGCTGACCATAGGTGAGCCTATAGGCCAAGCGGGTGGTACTAATACCCTTAAAATTGTTAAAGTTGGCGGGTAGTTCCCTGAAAAATAGCGCTATGATTGTGGCATTGCGCGATTAAACTTTAAGGAGAATCATCATGGCACTGGTTTCGCTCAGACAATTACTCGATCACGCGGCGGAGCATGGCTACGGCCTGCCCGCCTTTAACGTCAATAACATGGAACAAATTCACGCCATCATGCAAGCGGCGGATGAGTGTAATAGTCCGGTCATCATGCAAGGTTCGGCAGGTGCACGCAAGTACGCGGGCGAAGCTTTTTTGCGGCATTTGATATTGGCTGCAATAGAGGCTTATCCGCACATTCCAATTGTCATGCACCAAGACCACGGTGCATCGCCCTCAGTGTGCATCCAGTCCATGCGCTCTGGCTTTAGCTCGGTGATGATGGACGGCTCACTTAAGGAAGATGGCAAGACTCCGGCAAGTTATGATTACAATGTCAACGTCACCAAAACCGTGGCAGATATTGCCCACATGATAGGTGTTTCAGTAGAAGGCGAATTAGGGGTCTTGGGCTCGCTGGAAAGCGGCATGGCAGGCGAAGAAGACGGTCACGGCGCAGTGGGAAAACTGGATCACTCGCAACTGCTGACAGACCCGGAAGAAGCTGCCGATTTCGTCAAAAAAACCGGTGTGGATGCGCTGGCGATTGCGATTGGCACTTCCCACGGAGCCTACAAATTTACCAGCCCTCCAACTGGTGACACTCTGTCTATTCAGCGTATCAAGGAAATTCACGCCCGCATTCCCAATACACATTTGGTGATGCACGGTTCGTCCTCGGTGCCGCAAGAATGGCTGAAAATCATCAATCAATACGGCGGAACGATGGGCGAGACCTATGGCGTTCCAGTGGAAGAAATCGTCGAAGGTATCAAGCACGGGGTGCGTAAGGTGAATATTGATACTGACCTACGCATGGCCTCTACAGGTGCGATACGTCGATTCTTGGGCTCGCCGGAAACATCCAAAGAATTTGACCCACGCAAGTTTTTGAAAGAAGCCACTTTGGCTATGAAGGGTATTTGTAAAGCCAGATTTGAAGCTTTTGGTAGCGCGGGACAAGCGGGAAAGATTAAAGCAATTTCATGTGATGTGATGGCCGAGCGCTACAAAAAAGGCGAGTTGGCAGCGATAGTTAAATAGCTCGAAAAGGCAATAAAAAAGCGGCTTTTAAGCCGCTTTTTTATTTGAGACTGTTTGATTATTCCAGATTCGCGTGTAATGCGCGCATCTTGTCGTCATCCAAACCTTTATCCAGCACGATTCTGGAGATGATGGCTTCCAGGAAAATGAGGGTTGATAACTCAAACACCGTACCCATAGGCATGCCCTGAACGGTCACAAAGCTGTATTCATCCTGACTGCCCATTTGGCATACCAGATCAGCCAGTTCGGCCATGGGCGATTTGCCTTTCATGGACACTACAGCGACTCTTGCGCCCACGGACTTAGATTTCTTGACGAAAGGCAATAGAGACTCTGTGCCGCCAGAACCTGAAACCACAATAAGCAGATCGCCATCTACGATACTTCTGGTCACGATTTCACCGACCATACTCACTTGATAGCCGCAGTGCATCAGGCGCATGGCAAAGAAACGCGAAACCAAACCGGAACGGCCTGCGCCTGTTAGGAAGATACGGCCGGCTTTTTCAACTTCAGTCACCAAGCCCTCTACCAGCCTCTCGTCAGTGGCTTGAAGAACGCTACCGATTTTGTCTAGGATTACTCTTTCATGCATGGTTGTCACCCCTTAATAGTCCCGATTAATGTTGTTGAGAAATTAAAATTTAAGCCATAAAAAATCCACCAAGTCGGAACAATGTTGAACCGAAATGGTGGATTGGATTGCTTGAATCTAAAGCCTAGTATCTAAACTTAGTGTGCCAGGGCAGTGATTTCAGCAGCAGCAGCAGCAGGGTCAGCAGCACCGTAGATGGCAGCGCCAGCAACGATGATGCTAGCACCAGCATCCTTCACCTGCTTGGTGGTTGCAGCCTTAACGCCGCCAGCAACAGATATCTTAACGCCGGTGTTCAGCGCAGCGATAGCAGCCAAGTCAACGAAAGGGGTACCGCCAGCAGCTTGTGCATCCAGACCGGTATGAACACCGATGATGTGCGCACCCAGCTTGACGCACTCTTTGGTGCGAGTAGCTTTGTCAATCACGTTGATCAGGTCAACTTGCGCTTCTTTGCCATACTTGTTAGCAACATCAATTACGCCTTTGATGGTGCCCAGATCAGCGGTACCGAGAACGGTGCAGATGTCAGCGCCAGCCTTGTAGAATGGCTCAGCTTCGTAGAAGCCAGCGTCCATGGTCTTCAGGTCGACCAGGATTTTGTTATTTGGGAATTTAGCCTTCAGGGTTTCCAGCATCTTGATACCGTTGTGCTTGATGCATGGGGTACCAATTTCAAGAATGTCCACGTGAGGAGCTACCTTGGTAGCCAGTGCCACGGTACCGTC
>JANYIK010000203.1 GCA_025362115.1 Methylophilaceae bacterium | reverse complement strand
AACACGCGCACCAGCCGCGCGCATTCTTCCAAGCTCAGCACCTCGTCGCGTGGCAAAAACGTCATGTCTTCCGCCATACAATACACGCAGCGGAAATCGCAGCGATCAGTGATGGATAGACGAATGTAATCCACTTTGCGGCCGAATTGGTCTGTGAGCGTAGCGGGAGCGTGCATGCGATTTTTAGCAAATTTCTACGTTAAAATAGTCATTCTATGCCCTTCCCCGCCGTGAAACAACGCAAACTAAGGATACTCATGACTCAACAACACGTAAAAATCCGCATCCCCTATGGCAAGCTCTCTGCCATTGGTCCAGGCAAGGCGGTGTTGCTAGAAGCTATAGCGCAACACGGCTCCATTTCTGCCGCAGCCAAGTCTATGGGAATGTCTTACAAACGAGGGTGGGATTTGGTTTCCACCATGAATCAAGCGTTTCGTGAGCCTTTGGTCAGCACCGCTACCGGCGGTGTACAAGGCGGCGGGGCGCAAATCACCGCCTTTGGTGCAGAGGTTTTACAGCGCTACCGTGCGTTGGAAAGCACAGCCGCAGAGGCTATCAGCGCCGATCTGCTGGCTTTGCAGAAATTGCTGGTCGAGTAACTCAAATTGCTACATTATATTTATTCGTTTATATCGCTTGATGTATAGGTTAAAATATAACCACGTTATGTGGTGACTTGGAGACGAAAGTGAAAAAAGAATTTTTGGTGATGGCGCTGTTTTTGACATCCAGCGTACAGGTGTTTGCTGAAGAGGCTGACGATGCCACCGCGCGTATCGCCGCGCTGGAGCAACAACTCAAAACCTTGAGCGAAGAACTGCAAGCGGTGCAGCAGCAAATGGCGCAAGTCAAAGAGGGTAAGCTGCAGGAAAAAGGCAAAAGCAAGGGCAATGCTGTCTATGCCGCATTCAAGGATGGCGTGACCTTCGAGGATGGCTCTGGCAACTGGCAAGTGGCTATCAACGGGCGCATCCAGGCGGATTACCGCGATTTTCATCCGGATGCTTCTGCGGCAGACACGTTCAGCCTGCGGCGTGCACGTATCGGTGGCACAGCAACCTTTTACAAGGACTTTGCCGCGCGTGTGGAAGGCGAATATTCTGGCGGCAGCACCACGCTGACCTACGGCTATTTCGACATCAATAAATTCAAGCAAGCCAAGCTGCGTATCGGTCAGTTCAAACCGTTCTACGGGCTGGAACGCGCCATGAGCACCAATTTCATCGATTTTCAGGAACGCTCCGTGGCGGATTCCCTGCTCGGTAGTACCTTTGATCGTGGTGTGATGGTGCATGGTGCGCCAATAGCAGGCACTTATTACAGCGTGGCTTATATCAACGGCTCTGGCACCACGGATGAGCCCAATGCCAAAAACGACAACAAAGACTTGACCGTACGCGCGGTGGGCAATTTGGCCGAGTTGGCCGAGTGGCAGAACGCGGTGGTTCATCTGGGGGGGTGGTATGGTCGCGGCCAAGAGGGTTCGCGTCGCATCCCCAATTTTATTCCCACCGGACAAACCGAAGGTCGTGGCGCACAGTTTTTTTCCACCAGTTGTTCCGGTACTCTTGTGGGGGCATGTCCGACCGCCACCACCACCGGTTTACCCACCGCCAACGCCTTCAAGGATAACGTGGATAGAGACCGTTACGGCATCGAATCCGCCCTGGCCTACGGCTCGGTGAAACTGCAAGGGGAGTATGTCGAGACCAGCTTTGACGGCCCAGGCTACAATCGGAATATTAATTCCTGGTATACCAGCGCCATGTGGAACGTCACCGGCGAAGCCTTTGCCGACATGTACAAGGATGGCGTGTTTGGTCGCCTGAAACCCAAGAGCAACTTTGGCGATTCCGGCTGGGGCGCATTGCAGGTTGGGTTGCGCTATTCCAAGTTTGATGCCTCGGATTTCACCACCACCAACGCGGCGGGTACTGGCGTGCTGCTGGTCAACTCCGGTCTTACCGGCACCAACAACACGGCGGCTGTTATAGCCTCGTTGCCAGATGGTTTGGTCACCGCTACCAACGAGGCGGATGCCTGGACTGTGGGGGTCAACTGGATACTCAATCCTAATGCGCGGTTGTTATTCGACTACGTGCATACCGCGTTCTACACGCCGATCACGGTGCGCGTCAACGGTGCCAACACCACGCTCAACTCCGAAGACGCGCTGACCATGCGCGCTCAGTACGATTTCTAAGGGGCACGCAATGAAAAAATCTCTGCATTGGTTTTTAGGAGTTTTGCTGGCGGTAACCGTTGCCGCCGCCCAGTCCGCCGACCAGCCCGTCATTCGCCTCGCCACCACTACCAGCACTGCTAATTCAGGCTTGTTGGACTATTTATTGCCCAAGTTTGAGGCCAAGTGCAGCTGCAAGGTCAACGTCATCTCCGTGGGTACAGGCAAAGCCCTAAAACTGGGCGAGGATGGCAATGTTGACGTAGTGTTAGTGCATGCGCGCCCTGCGGAGGATGCCTTTATCGCCGCTGGTCACGGGATTGACCGCAAGGACGTGATGTACAACGACTTCATCCTGATTGGCCCCAATAACGACCCCGCCAAAATCAATGGTGAAAAAGACGTGCTGAACGCCATGCAAAAGATTGCGCAGAAAAAATGGCGTTTTGTATCCCGCGGCGACGATTCTGGCACCGACCAAATGGAAAAGAGCTACTGGAAAGCGCTAAATCTCAAGCCGGAAGGAAGCTGGTACGTGTCTGCGGGACAGGGCATGGGCGAGGTGTTGATGATGTCGGGCGAAATGCGTGCTTACACGATGACAGACCGCGGCACCTATCTGGCGTTTAAGGACAAAGTAGGCCTGCCGATTTTGGTACAAGGTGACTCTAAGATGTACAATCCCTACGGTATCATTGCGGTCAACCCCAAGAAATACCCGGACATCAACTACAAGGGCGCCACTCAGCTAATCAACTGGATTACTTCGGTCGAAGGACAGAGTCAAATAGCGAGTTTCAAGGTGGGTGGCGAGCAACTTTTTATCCCTTCGGCTAAATGACATTATCCGAAGCCACGCACCAGGCCTTTGTGCTGCTGTTGGGTGGCGACCCCAAGCTCTGGGGCATTATCTGGGTGTCAATAAGGGTTTCCACGCTGGCGCTGATTTCGGCTGTTCCTTTGGCAGTGCTGTCAGGCTTTGTATTGGCGACTTTTACTTTTCCGGGGCGTAGAGCGTTGGTTGTTATACTGCAAACGTTGCTGGCACTGCCTACTGTTATCGTTGGCCTTGTCCTGTATATGGTGCTATCACGCCAGGGGCCGTTGGGTGAATGGCATTGGCTGTTTACACAGGAAGCCATGATACTTGGCCAAGCGGTGTTAGCCTTTCCCATTCTTGCTGCCATGACACTCTCCGCCGTGCAAGGGGTGGATAAACGCGCAGCGGAAACCGCCAAGACCTTGGGGGCTAGCCGACTGCAAGCGATGTGGACGGTGTTGCTGGAGGCGCGTTTTGCGGTATTGGTGGCGATTGCCACAGGTTTTGGACGGGTGTTGTCGGAAATCGGTTGTGCCATGATGGTGGGCGGTAATATCGCCGGCGTGACGCGCAACATCACTACAGCCATTGCGCTGGAAACCAGCAAAGGTGAATTCGCGCAGGGGATAGCCCTAGGAGCAGTATTGGTGGTATTGGCGCTTGCCGTCAATTTTGCGATGAACTTTTTTCAAGGCAAGGGGCTAACGCGATGAAGCCCATCTTTGCACTCCAGAATTTGAGAAAATCTCACGGTGAAAGGTTACTTCTAAACATTGATAAGCTGGAGTTACAACGCGGGAATACATATTTGCTACTAGGCGAAAATGGCGTAGGCAAGACCACCTTGCTGAGAATCATGGCCGGACTGGAAGCCGCCGATGGTGGGCAATTTCAATTTGATGGTCAGTTCGTCAATTCTGATACCGAGCGTGCCGCTCTGGCACCAAATCTCATCTATGTCCACCAACATTCCTATTTGTTTTATACCAACGTCGCCGAAAATATAGGCTACGGCCTCAAGTTGCGCGGCATACCAAAAACCGAGCGCGAAGCATTGGTTGCCGCCGAATTGGTATGGGCGGGGATCACCCATTTGCGCGACGTGCCGCCTAATCAGCTTTCCGGCGGCGAAAAGCAGCGCGTGGCGATGGCAAGGGCAAGGGTGCTAAAACCAGAATTGCTACTGTTGGACGAGCCCACCGCCAATCTGGACGATGCCGCCCGTGAGCAAGTGGTAGAACTGATTGCGCATATGCGAGACGCGAATAACTGTGTGATCATTGCCACACACGATAAGGAACTGGCGGAAATACCGGATGCAGTGAAGCTGAAGCTAGAAGAGGGGCGGGTGCAGGGCTAGTTATTTTTTCCTCGCTCGTGGATGTGCCTGATCGTACACCTTGGCTAGATGTTGAAAATCCAAATGCGTATACACTTGTGTAGTGGAGATATTGGCATGACCCAACATCTCCTGTACAGCACGCAAATCACCAGAAGATTGCAGTACATGAGTGGCGAAACTATGCCTTAAAGTATGTGGATGTACGTCACCTGCTACACCTTGTTTGAGTGCCCAATACTTGATGCGGTATTGTATAGCGCGGGGTGAAAGCCGATGGCCACGGTTGTTAAGGAATAGCGCGTTTTCGTTTTCCACGACAAGCGTCGGGCGCAACGCTAACCAGTGCTGTGCGGCGGCTATAGCTTTTTTGCCCACGGGTACGATGCGCGTTTTGTTGCCTTTACCGGTCACCGTTACCGTGGCATCGCGCAAATCTAGGCCGCCCACATCCAATCCCACCAACTCGGCCAACCGTAACCCTGAAGAATAAAACAATTCAAATATAGCGCAGTCACGCACCGCAAGCAGGCTGTCGTCGTCTATTTCCACCAAGCGTCCGGCTTGCTCTGGCGATAGCGCTTGCGGTAAGGATTTTGGAGATTTTGGCGCGCGCATACCGATGCAAGGATTGCTGTCAAAATCGTGTCTATGAATGAGGAATTGATAGAACCCACGCCAAGCCGACAAGCGCCGCGCGATGCTTTTGCCGGAAAGCCCCTTGCCGTGCATGGCTGCGACAAAGCGGCGGATGTGCGCGACTTGTAAGGTGTTGAGGTCGGCGTTGCCCGCTAATTGCAGTAACACGAGAATATCCCGCGCATAATTTTCGCGGCTTAATGGACTCAAGCCGCGTTCGTTGCTCAGGTACGCCAGGTAAGCGCTTAGCAGTGGGTTGGCAGGTGCAGCTTCTGCCGCCATTGCTAAACGATATACCGCGAAAGTGCGGCGCTAAGCATATCGCTGATGCGCTGCAAAAACATGACCCCCATGTCGGGGTAAAAACGCTGCGGATCAGGGCTGGCCAAAGCCAGTAGACCAAGCGTGTGTTCATCGCGCAAGGGAATCAGCGCAAAGGATTGCAAAGGTGCGCCATTTTCGGCAGGTGTCGTGCCAAACCAGTCGGTGACATCTATTTCCGGGTGATGACCACAGTAGGGCGCTGTGAGGCCATTCGCCCATTGCTGAAAGTCTTCCGTCACCGCGGCAAATTGCGCGAGGTTGGCATCATCGCCACTTTTCGCAGTTGCCCACAACCGTATCGCCACATGCGGCACTTGGAAATCATCGCGCAGATTATTCACTACCGTGGTGATGAGGCTGGCGAAGTTGGTGGTTTCCAAAATGGCGCAGGTCAATCGGTGGATACGCTCGCCGATGATGTCATTGGTTTCACCAAAAGCCAACAAGTCCAGCAACTTGCCTTCCAGTGAGCGCATTTTTTCTCGCAACACCGTTTGCTGACGTTCCGTCATCGAGACCGCCACGCCACCATGCGGGTCGGGCAGAGCGATTTCTTCCAGCAAATTCAAATTGCGCTCAAAAAACTGTGGGTCGGCTCGTAAAAATTGGGCAACAGTTGCGTCATCTAATTCCATCATGTTTTCCTAAATGTTAAGTTCACCTTCAAATACTACCGCCGCCGCACCACTCATCATCACTGGTGCGTGAGCGCCAGCCCAGGAGATGTTGAGTTCACCGCCACGCGCACTGACCTTGACTGGTGACTCCAGCAATCCTAATCGAATCCCATGCACCACCGCAGCGCACGCACCGGTGCCACAAGCCAAGGTTTCACCAGCGCCGCGCTCATATACTCTGAGCTTGATGTGCTGACGGCTCATTATTTGCATGAAACCAGCATTTACCCGTTGTGGAAATTGGGGATGATGTTCGATTGCTGGGCCTTGTGTTAATACCGGAGCGGCTTCCACGTCAATAACAACCTGCACCGCATGAGGATTGCCCATAGATAACGCACCGATTTCCACGGTTTGGTTTTTCAGCGGCAAGATGTACGTCAGCGCCTGCGAATTCGTTAAAAATGGGATTTTCTCCGGCTCAAAGCGTGGCGCTCCCATATTGACGGTGACCATACCATCGGCTTCCAATTTGAGCGTTATCAGGCCGCACATAGTTTGTACTCGGATTTCGGTTTTTTGCGTCAGTCCGGCATCGGTGACAAAGCGCACAAAACAGCGCGCGCCGTTGCCGCATTGTTCCACTTCGCCACCGTCCGCATTAAAAATACGATAGCGAAAATCTGCATCAGCGACGGTTGCCTTTTCCACCAGCAGCAACTGGTCGCAACCCACGCCAAAATGGCGATCGGCGATGCGGCGGATTTGTTCGGCGCTCAAGGCAATTTTCTGGCTAATGCCGTTCAACACCACAAAATCATTGCCTGCGCCGTGCATTTTGGTGAATTTCAAATTCATGTTTCTGGTCTCAGCGTTTCTGTTTTCACAGCGCCGCGCGGGGTCTTATAGCGATTGTAAGCCCATAAATACTGTTCCGGACAGCGCCGTATCAAAGATTCAATCGCGGCGTTCAAACCATCCTCAAGCGTGTTGGGTTCAATATGAATAACATAACCAGCACCATCTGCCAGTCGCTCACCATAGGCCAGCAGTATTGTAGCGCCGGTAGATTGCGCCAAACGAGTGACCAAAGTCATGGTATAGGCCGGGCGACCAAAAAAATCCTGCCATTCGCCTTCACCCGCACTTGGTACTTGATCCGGCAATATGCCAATCGCCTCGCCTTGTTTCAGCGCTTTGAGCAAGCCTTTCACGCCTTGCAAATTGGTGGGCGCCAACTTGATTTTAGTGCGCGCACGACCTTCATGGATCAATGGTTCCAGCCAAACTTTGCGCGGTGGACGATACAGCACGCTAATGGGATAGTTGGCAGCATAGTACTGTGCAGTGATTTCAAAGCAGCCCAAATGCGGCGTGAGAAAAATAATGCCACGCTTGGTGGCTAACGCATCTTCTACGTGCTGCCAGCCGTGACAGGTGCGCACCCATTCCAGCACCTCTTGCTGCGGACGAAACCAGATAGCAAAGGCTTCGGTCACGCCCTTTCCCGTCTCGCCAATGTTGTGGCGCAGCATTTTTTTATACGCCGCAGCACCAGCAAAAACGCCGCTAGTGCGCAGATTGTGGCGCAGTCTGGCAGCGTAGGAGGGTGACAAGAAATACATCATCCAGCCAACTAGCGTGCCGCAAAAGTGATTAACGGAAAGAGGTAATCGAGCGAACAAACGGAGCAAGCGAATAAGCACGATGGTTTGATTAAGTTGCTTCTTTAAGGCCATGAATTTTGTTATTCTAGCAGGCCTTACCTTAACCAACCGATTTTACTCATGAGCGACTATTTATTCACTTCTGAATCCGTTTCAGAAGGTCATCCCGACAAGGTTTCTGACCAGATTTCTGATGCCATTCTCGATGCCATTTTGGCACAAGACAAATACTCACGCGTTGCCGCTGAGACCCTGACCAATACTGGTCTGGTAGTGTTGGCAGGTGAAATCACCACTACTGCTAACGTGGACTACATCCAAGTCGCGCGTGACACGATTAAACGTATCGGCTATGACAACACCGAGTACGGCATAGATTACAAAGGCTGTGCGGTATTGGTGGCCTACGACAAGCAATCGCCGGACATCGCGCAGGGTGTAGATCGCGCCTCTGACGACTATCTCAATCAAGGCGCGGGCGACCAAGGTTTGATGTTTGGCTACGCTTGCGATGAAACGCCGAGCCTGATGCCGCTGCCCATCTATTTGGCGCATCGCCTGATGGAACGCCAATCACAGTTACGCAAAGATGGCCGCTTGCCATGGTTGCGTCCTGATGCCAAATCGCAGGTGACGATACGCTACGTGGACGGCAAACCGCTGTCTATTGATACGGTGGTGATTTCTACCCAGCATTCGCCCGACATTTCGCTGGAATCCATACGCGAAGCGGTGATTGAAGACATTATCAAACCGGTGCTGCCCAAAGAGCTTATTAAAGGCGAAGTCAATTTTCTGGTGAATCCTACGGGTCGCTTTGTCATCGGCGGCCCACAGGGCGATTGCGGCTTGACCGGGCGCAAAATTATCGTGGATACCTACGGCGGTGCTGCGCCGCATGGCGGCGGCGCGTTCTCTGGTAAAGATCCATCAAAAGTTGATCGTTCTGCGGCTTATGCTGCGCGTTATGTGGCCAAAAATATTGTTGCGGCGGGGTTGGCTACTAAATGTATGGTGCAAGTGAGTTACGCTATTGGTGTGGCAAAACCAACCAGTGTCATGGTGGAAACTTATGGCACTGGTAAGGTATCCAACGAAAAGCTGACCGAATTGGTATTAGCGAATTTCGACTTGCGTCCTAAAGGTATCGTGCAAATGCTGGATTTACTACGCCCAATCTATCAAAAAACCGCGGCTTACGGCCATTTTGGACGTGATGAGCCAGAGTTTACGTGGGAGGCCACCGACAAGGTTGCTGCCCTCAAAAGAGCCTAACCAGCATGCTGAAACGTATATCTTCCAAAGAGTTGCGTGTCGGCATGTATCTGCACGAGTTGTGCGGCTCGTGGATGCAGCACCCATTTTGGCGCAGCAAGTTCGAGATTAAGGACAAGGAAGCCATCAGGAGTATTCTCGATAGCCACATCGAGGAGGTGGTGATAGATACTGACAAAGGCTTGGATGTTGAAGTGCCGCAGCCCAAAGTTGCGGCACAGCCTGCGCCGCCTCCATCGCCCCCATCAAAGCCAGCAGCCCAAAACCTCACAGAAACCAGCATGAAAGTTGAGCTGGAGCAAGCTGGCAAGATTGTCTCTAAAGCCAAAGATGCCATCAGTTCCATGTTCCACGAAGTGCGCATGGGCAAAACCATGGATGCCACAGAGGCTGTGGCTATGGTGGAAGAAATCTCTGCCTCAGTCATGCGTAACCCCGGTGCCCTTATTAGCCTAGCAAGGCTCAAAACCAAGGACGACTATACCTATATGCACTCGGTAGCGGTTTGTGCATTGATGGTGTCTTTGGCCAAACAGCTAGGCCTGGATGCAGAGACCTCACGCCAGGCTGGTGTGGCTGGGCTGTTACACGACGTTGGCAAAATGGCAATCCCTAGCAAAATTCTGGATAAACCAGGCAAGCTTACTGATGCCGAATTCGCCATCATCCAAGGTCACCCGATGGCGGGCTACAATATGTTGCGTGAAGCCAAAGGTGCACCAGAAGTGGCTTTGGATGTGGCGCGGCATCATCACGAAAAAATAGATGGTAGTGGCTATCCAGATAAACTCGCCAATGGCAACATCAGTCAGCTTGCCAGAATGAGCGCGGTGTGCGACGTGTACGATGCTATCACCTCAAACCGTCCGTATAAGAACGGCTGGGATCCTTCGGAATCCTTAACAAGAATGGCTTCGTGGAAGGGTCATTTTGACGAACATATCTTTCAAGCCTTCGTAAAAAGTGTGGGTATTTATCCGGTAGGCTCTTTGGTACGCTTGGAATCCGGTCGTTTGGCGGTTGTGATGGAACAAAGCAAAAAATCATTGACCATGCCCAAGGTAAAAATATTCTATTCGACCAAAACCAAACTTCACGTTAAGCTGGAAATTCTCGATTTGTCGCGAGTCCCATGCAATGACAAAATCGTGGCGCGGGAAGACCCTGCGGTATGGAAATTTGCCAACTTCAATGACCTATGGGCAACCGCCATAGACTAGCCTTTTCCTAAGCGCTTGATTTTACAAGTTGCCTCAATTACAATTCGCCTCCTCCGAGGAACGCTGCGAGATTGCCACTCGGCAACCCAGGCTCGGAAGTCAACAAACTTTCAACCGCGTTCACCTAATTAAACCGTAAGATTAACCTGTGCAAGGTGCGGAAATTGGGTGAGCGAAACGCCACCTCCCCCCTTCACATTTGTTCAAAGGAAAATGAAATGAACACTGTGACCGACTTCAAAGATTACGTAATTGCCGATTTGTCTCTCGCCGCTTGGGGACGCAAGGAAATGGCTATCGCCGAGACCGAAATGCCGGGACTGATGGCGATACGCGAAGAATTCGCGCTGACCAAACCGCTGAAAGGGGCGCGCATCACTGGCTCCTTGCACATGACCATCCAGACCGCGGTGCTGATTGAAACACTGACCGCATTGGGGGCTGAAGTGCGCTGGGCATCATGCAATATATTCTCCACCCAAGACCACGCCGCCGCCGCTATCGCCGCGACTGGCGTGCCAGTGTTCGCCGTCAAAGGCGAATCGCTGACCGAATACTGGGATTACACCCATCGCATTTTTGAATGGTCGAATGGGCATTACTCCAACATGATTCTGGATGACGGCGGAGATGCTACGTTGTTGCTGCACTTGGGAGCCAGAGCCGAAAGAGACATTTCCGTGCTGGCCAAACCTGGCAGCGAAGAAGAACAAGTTTTGTACGCGGCAATCAAGGCCAAACTAGCCAGCGATAAA
>JANYIK010000145.1 GCA_025362115.1 Methylophilaceae bacterium | reverse complement strand
CATCATTTGCCCAATGGTTTGCGCCTGCATGACAGCTACCATTGCAGTCGCTACAATACGCAAACTAAACGTTTGACCACGCCTATGTTTGAGGCCGTTTTTTCGCAGATAAGAGAGGATTTATCATGCCTTATGTGAATGTGAAACTTGCTGGCTCTATCACTCGCGAACAAAAACAAAAGATCGCGCAAGAAATCACCGCCACGCTGGAGCGCCACGCCCATAAACCGCCGCAGTACACCTATATTACGTTTGAAGAAGTAGCGTATGAGGATTGGGCGATTGCGGGGCGCTTGCTGGACGAATAAGTGTTTGACCCAAAACCTGTCCTGAAAACGCTACCGCATCTCCCCGGCATTTATCGCATGATCAATGCCGCCGATGAGGTGATTTATGTGGGTAAGGCGCGTGACCTTAAAAAGCGCGTGTCGTCGTACTTTCAAAAAAATCTTCCCAGTCCGCGTACGCGCATGATGGTGTCGCATATCGCGCGATTGGAAACGACCGTCACTAATTCCGAAGCCGAAGCTTTGCTGCTGGAAAACAATCTCATCAAAAGCCTGATGCCGCGTTACAACGTGCTGTTTCGTGATGATAAAAGCTATCCCTATATCAAAATTACGGGTGACGAATTTCCTTTGCTGGCATTCCATCGTGGCTCGCAAATCAAGGCGGATCAGTATTTTGGGCCGTTTGCCAATACCTCGGCGGTGCGCGAGAGCATACAGTTATTACAAAAAGTGTTCAGGCTAAGAACTTGCGAAAACAGTGTGTTTGCTAACCGCTCGCGGCCTTGCCTTCAGTATCAGATAGAGCGCTGTACCGCGCCCTGCGTTGGCCATATCAGCGCTGAGGATTATCGGCATGACGTGCATCAAGCAGCCCTGTTTTTACAGGGTAAGGAACAGCAAGTGATGGGCGAGATTTCCGAGCGTATGAATGCGGCGGCTGAGGCACAGAATTACGAGCTGGCAGTCGTATATCGGGACCGCATGCAAAGTCTGCGCACCGTGCAAACCAAGCAGTTTGTGAGTGATTTTCGCAGTAACGATGCCGACGTGGTGGTATGCGTGGCGGAGCAAGGTTTGCTGTGTGTGAATCTGGTGATGGTGCGCGGCGGGAGGCACGTGGGCGACCGGAGCTTCTTTCCCAAAAATGCGGAGGGTTGTGACGAGGCCACGGCGCTGGAATCCTTTATTGGGCAGCATTATCTATCGCGACCCGTACCGCCCTTGATTATTGTGAGCAGCGTTTTTGAGCCGGAAGCGCTGGAGCAACTGCTGTCCGAGCAAGTCGGGCGCAAGGTGCAGATTAGCGCTTATACCGGCGGCGATAGGCGGGTGTGGTTGAAAATGGCGCAAACCAATGCCACGCTGGCTTTGCGCCAACACGTGGCACAAAAAGCCTCGCAAAGCGCGCGGCTGGAGGCTTTAAGGGAAGCTTTAGATCTGCCCGAAACCGCCAACCGCATCGAATGTTTCGACATCAGCCACACGATGGGCGAGGCGACGGTGGCGAGTTGTGTGGTGTTCGATAAGGGCGCTATGCAAAACTCGGAATATCGCCGTTACAACATCAGTGACATCATCCCGGGCGACGACTATGCTGCCATGCGCCAGGCGCTCACAAGGCGCTATACTAAAATCGCGGCGGGCGAGGGCAAGGTGCCGGACGTGGTGTTTATTGATGGGGGCAAAGGTCAGTTGGGTGTGGCAGTGGAAGTGTTGCAGGAAATCGGCCTCACAGGTATACAGTTGCTGGGAATCGCCAAAGGTGTGGAGCGCAAAGCAGGCATGGAACAGCTATTTTTTCCTGAAAAAGAAGTTCCGCTCCGCGTTGCAGCGGACAATCCTGGGCTACACTTGCTACAACAAATCCGCGATGAAGCGCATCGCTTTGCCATTACTGGACATAGAGGCCGGCGGGATAAGGCAAGGCTGCACTCATCTTTGGAGGATATAGGCGGTATAGGCGCAAAGCGGCGACAGAAGTTGCTCACTCGCTTTGGCGGTTTGGCGGGCGTTCGCGATGCCAGTGCCGAGGAGTTGGCGCAGGTGGATGGTATTAGTCAAGTGTTGGCTGAGAAAATTTATCAGGAGCTGCATTGATACATTGGAACACCCCGAATAGTTTGACCGTTCTGCGAATTGCCATGATTCCGGTATTCGTCGGTCTCTTCTATCTGCCATCAGACATGATGCCGCTGGAACGGGTTAATCTATTCGCCACGGTAGTGTTTGTGCTGGCGGCCATCACCGATTGGCTGGATGGCTACTTGGCGCGCAGGTTGAATCAAACCTCCCAGTTTGGCGCATTTCTAGACCCTGTTGCAGACAAACTGATGGTAACTGCAGCCTTGGTGGTACTGGTTGATTTTGACCGCCTAGATGCGGTTATTGCATTCATCATCATCGGTCGTGAAATCGCTATTTCCGCCTTACGTGAATGGATGGCTGGAGTGGGAGCGGGTGGCAAAGTGGCGGTGGCGACTATAGGCAAGATTAAAACCATCGCGCAAATGGTGGCGATCCCGTTTTTGCTTTTTTATCAACCGTTGTTTGGGTTTAATGTCGCTCAAATAGGGACTTACCTGATGGTCATTGCCGCCATACTGACCTTGGTCTCCATGATGTACTATCTGCGCGCTGCCAAAAGCCAGTTACGCGCTTGACACAATACCCCTGACTCTCTAGAATCGCGCCTTCGTTAAATGCGGGAGTAGCTCAGTTGGTAGAGCGCAACCTTGCCAAGGTTGAGGTCGCGAGTTCGAGACTCGTCTCCCGCTCCAGCTTAAAAAAACGGGGAATGCATCCGCTTTCCCCGTTTTAGTTTCAGCTCATAAGGCGCGATAGCAAAGCGGTTATGCAGCGGCCTGCAAAGCCGTTTAGACCAGTTCGACTCTGGTTCGCGCCTCCAATTTCCTTATCTTTTCCTAAGATGTGTCCCTGAACTTTCGCCCAATTTGGCGGCAGGTGTTGTATTTTTGCACCAGTTGTCTCATGGCTTAGTTTTGGCGGCAGTAAAAGCTGTTTTCTTGAGATGTTATGAGCTAGAATAACCGTATATGTATCAATGTTTTTTTGCTGAATTGCAATCAACTTTATTAAGTCACTGGATGCGCTAAAGTAAGCAGATCAGAAAAAAGGCAATAATTGGTGAAAATGGGATGTCAGTTTCACGCAGGCTCAGTGTAGAATGAGCCTGTCAAAAATGTTGCCAAATAAAGACATTTAACCCTTATGGTTCATTGCTTAAGCATGCCCAATCAAGTCAAAATTTTTAGCCCGCGGTCAATGCTTTGTGCTTTGCTACTCATCGTTTGTTGTTCCATTTCAATTCCCCAAGTTTTTGCGGCAGAGACTGAAGAGTCGCTCACTTTTACCATCAGCTCGTTTGAGGTGGAAGGAAATCATCTGCTGGAGGCAGCCACAATAGACAGTGTGCTTGCGCCATTTGTGGGGGAGAACAAGAGTTTTGCCACGGTGCAAGAGGCGCTGGAGGCTCTGGAGCAAGCTTATGCCAAGATAGGCTACAGTACCGTATTGGTCACTTTGCCTGAGCAGCGTTTACAAGAGGGTATGGTGAAGTTCAAGGTGGTTGAGGGTAGGGTTGCGCGTATTGAGTTTGATAAAAAACGCTACTTCGATGAAGAGAACGTGGTGTTTTCCCTCCCCTCTCTCAAGATAGGCGAAACCCCCAATATTGATGAAATGTCTGCCAACTTGGCCCAAGTGGGTAGTAGTCCGGCCAAGCGCTTGAATGTGGTATTTAAGCCGGGTGAAGAAGAAGGTGACGTGGTTGCTAACGTCAAAATTAGTGAAAAAAATCCTATACGTTGGGCTGCCACTTTGGATACCACCGGCGCTCATCGGACAGGTTTATTCCGTGCTGGTATTGCGTATCAGAATTCCAATATGTTCAATATGGATCACGTGCTCACCATGCAGGTCATTACTTCTCCTGACAAGCACCTTAAGGACGTAAAGATTGGCGCGATTAGCTATCACATTCCGTTTTATGAGTGGAATTCGAGTGTGGATGCCATAGTCGCCTATTCCAGCGTTAATTCTGGGGGCATTAGTACATCCGTGGGTAATTTTAACGTTCAGGGTGCAGGTAGTGTCTATGAGGTGCACTATACCCAGAATATTGACAGATGGGGTGATTGGGAGCCAAAGGCATCGCTGGGTTTTTCCTACAGGGTATTCAAGACCCATGTTGAACTTATCAATACTGTCCAGAACCTTGTGCCTCCCGTGACCATACACCCTGTAGATTTGACCCTTTCGCTGTCCAAGAGTACAGAGCCACATTTCTTTAATGGCTACCTGAGTTTGGTACAAAACATCCCTTTCGGATCACTTGGCACAACTGATACATTCGCGCAAATCGGCTTGCGGCCGCACTCCAGAGCGTCTTATTTTCTAGCGCGATATGGTGCGGATTACAGCTACCTTTTTAAAAGTGGTTGGCAGGTGAGAGGTCGGTTGAACGGTCAATTCACTCGGGATATGCTAATGTCGGGTGAACAATTCGGTATGGGTGGGCATGACTCCATTCGTGGTTTGGATGAGCGCGCTTTATCTAATGACACTGGCAATCAAGTCACTTTCGAGGCCTATACCCCAGACTTTGGTAAATATGTCACAGACTATTTGACCTTTTTGCCAGAGAATTTCAGGGTGCGCGCTTTGACTTTTTGGGATGCGGGCACAGTAAAACGTAATCATCCTGACGTGTTTGAAAGTCAAGGAAGTCACGCACAGAGTGCTGGTTTTGGATTGCGGGCAGCGTTTGGTGAGAATGTAGATTTCAGCATAGATTGGGCACATATTGCTCATCCTGAAGACGGTATTGCTCATACTAAAACGCATGCGCAGCTGTCTTGGACTTTCTAGGAGAATGTCAACATGAGTAATCAATTGGTGATGAATCGCTGGAGAAAGACCCCCGCGTTCAAGCTTATTGCGCGCTTTTTAGTGTTGACCACGGCATTCCCATCTGTTCTGCTGGCCAACCCGACTGACCCCACAGTTGCCAGTGGCACCGCGATTTTCAATCAACAAGGCAATGTGCTCAATATTACTAATTCCGCCAATGCCATCATCAACTGGAACAGTTTTTCTATTGGTCAAGGTGAGTTAACCCGCTTCATTCAGCCCTCTGCAGCTAGCCAAGTGCTTAACCGAGTGACTGGCGCTAACCCCTCACAAATTTTCGGTAGTTTGCAATCCAACGGGCGCGTGATTTTACTCAACCCCAACGGTATTGCCTTTGGGCCTAATTCGCAGGTGAACGTGGCAGGCTTGGTGGCTTCCACACTGAATCTTTCGGATCACGATTTCCTCAGCGGCAAACTGATTTTTGGCGAAATGGCCGGGGCTGGCGGCATTAACAATCAAGGTTCCATTACTGCGTTACCAGGCGGCTCTGTTGTACTGCTTGCTACGGACGTCGAAAATAGCGGCGTGATAGAAGCTCCTAATGGCGACATTTTGCTGGCTGCCGGAAAATCCGCCAATCTGGTAGATCTTAAACATCCTGATGTGCAAGTCGCGGTCAATGCAGCGCTCAATCAGGTGCTGAATGTAGGTTCTCTGATTGGTAAAAACATCGGTATTTTTGGCGGTGCGGTTAAACAGAGCGGTATTGTTAGCGCCAATTCTGTATTGAAGGATGGGCAGGGCAATATCATATTCAAAGCCGTGGGCAGCACTACGTTGGGGGCAGGGTCGGTCACCACAGCGAATGGCGCACAGGGCGGCAATATCACAATACAGTCTGGCGATACCACGCTGGTTTCTGGCACAGTCGAGGCTAAAGGTTCAACGGGCACGGGTGGCAATATCGAGGTGCTGGGCAACAAGGTTGGGCTGTTAGATAGCGCAAGCATCAATGCTTCGGGTGAAACCGGTGGCGGCACAGTGCTGGTGGGGGGGGATTTTCACGGCACCGGGTCGCAGCAAAATGCGGTGATGACGTTTGTGGGTGAGAACACCAGTATTAACGCTGACGCTATCACCAGCGGCAACGGGGGTAATGTCGCGGTGTGGTCTGACAATGCCACGCAATTTCTTGGGCGTATTTCTGCGCGCGGCGGTGCCAACTCGGGTAACGGCGGCTTTGTCGAAACTTCAGGCAAGCAATATCTGGGCTTCAATGGCTTGGTGGATACCACCGCGGCTCATGGTGTGACGGGCACTTTGCTGCTAGACCCGACGGACATCACCATTAGCACGGCTGCCAATACGGCCAGTATGTTGTTTGCTGCCGGGTCGTTTACCGACACAGTCGCTGCCGCGTCCAACCTGAATACCATCTTGTTGGTCACCCAGCTTAATCTTTCTAATGTGATCGTGGATACCACGTCCGGCTTGGCTGGGGTGGGCAACATTGACGTGCAGAATGCCGTGTCATGGAATAGTGCGTTTTCTCTTACTTTGAACGCAACTGGGGCGGGAGCCATCACCACTCAAGCTGCTGGCACAATCACTAATGCAGGTGCCGGCGGGCTATCTTTGTTGACGGCGGGCGGCGGCATAACGGTAAACGGTAATATTTCTCTGGCCGGAGGAACGCTGACCGCGACGGCTACAGGCGGCGCCAGTAATCTTGTTCTGAATAGCACAGTCGGCACTGGCGCTGGCAACGTTAATCTGACCGCTGGCGGGCTTATCAATCAGACGGGCGGCACGCTTACCACCACGGGTACTTTAACTGCCAACGCGGGAACCAGTGTTTCTTTGAATCAGGCCAATGTCATCAACAATCTGGGTGCTTCTAGTGCTGGCACCACCCTCTCTGTTAACGACAGCGCGGGTGGATTGAATGTCACCGGCAACGTCACCACCGGCGGCACCACCTCCATTACCACGGCGAGCGGTGCACTGGCGCTGGGTACTTCCAACCTTAATGCGGCGGGCTTTGGCCTGACTTTGACCGGTGTGGGTGTCACTCAGACCACAGGGAACATTCAGGCGGCGGCCACTACCGTCAATGCGGGTGCCGGGGTGATCACCCTGAATAATGCCTCCAACGATTTTACCGGCGCGGTCTCGCTTAACAACAGCGGTGCCTTTGCTGTTTCGATCACCGACCTGGCAGGCGGCCTTGATCTGGCTGCCTCCACCGTAGGCGGCACCTTGACCGCCGTCGCCACTGCTGGCGCCATCACCAACAGCGGCACGCTGGCTGTCACCGGTGCCTCCAGCTTCACCGCGAACGG
>JANYIK010000098.1 GCA_025362115.1 Methylophilaceae bacterium | reverse complement strand
TCGCTTTCTGATTCCACGTTAAAGCAAAAAATTCCCGCCTCCAGTGCTTGCCGCATTTCATCCGCGGTTTTGCCGATGCCGGAAAATACAATTTTCTTTGCATCACCGCCAGCCGCCAGCACCCGTGCCAGTTCCCCACCGGAGACGATGTCAAAACCCGCTCCAAGCCTGGCAAAGGTATTCAGCACAGCCAAATTAGAATTGGCTTTTACTGCATAACAAATAAGGTGGTCAAACGCGGCAAATCCTTCGTCGAATTGACGCAATGTCTCGGTTAGCGCGGCACGAGAATACACATAGCAAGGCGTACCAAATTTTTCGGCGATGTTGGATAAAGCTACGCTCTCGGCGCACAGCTCGCCACCGCGATTAACAAATGGGCTCATTTATTTTCCTGCGTGGGTTGCGGATATTGCTTCTCAGGAAGATAGAGTGCTCCTTTAGCACCACAAGCGCTCAGCAGCAAAGTGAAAACTAAGGCGAACAGAACTTTTTTCATGTCGAATTCCTTTAGTACAGTTGTTCTAATATTTGTGGCTCTGGCAGTTGTGGCATAGGCATTGACGGCGCTTTATCAACCTTATCTGGCAGGTGCACATTGGGTGGCAGCTTCGGCGTATCTGGCGCATCTTCATTGGTGGTACTGGGCTTTATCGGCTTGAGCGGTGTGATATTGTTGGCTCTGGGTGCGATAGGTTTCTGTATCGGACTTTTGCCTGGACGCACAGGTGGATTAATTGCTGTATTGGGTACTGGGGTTGCCGGCGCGGCGGCGGCGGGTTTGGCTTCTTCTTTAGCCTTGGGTACGTCTTTGCCCATTTTGCTTTCTAATTCGGCGGTTTTTTGCTCCGCCATAATGCGCGCCTCTTCTTGCTTGCGCCACACCATGGGGCACAACACAGCATCAAATTTATCGCCTACGGTATCCGGCACGATGGGCAAAGGTGCCGAATCGTCCTGTGCCACGTAATCTACGGTATCACCCTTGGCTGAGTAATACAGATAGGTGAGTAATTTTGCGGTGTGCTCCCCGCAGTGTATGCGCTCGCGCAAAATGCCCGATACCACCTCGCTACCATTGTGCGCTTGCGGGGTTTTGAACTGCACTTTTTTCCAATAGGTGATTTCGTCGTCCTTAATCACCAGTTTGCTTTTATCATAAAAATACGAGTCACCATTGGGGATGGGCGCTAGTGCCACCCAGTCGGCGGCCATTACCGCGGGACTGATCAAAAGTAATGCCCAGAAATTAAAACAAACCCTCATGCAATATCCTTTTTCAGCAATGTTGCTGTTACCAAGCCGTTAAGTGTACCAAACAGCAGTGCCGCTGCGGCAAACAACGGTACAAGATAGAGTAATCCGCTATGCGGAATCAACCACAGCCATACGACTAAAAGCTGCCCAGCAATATGGGCAAACGCCGCCAGCACACTGTGACTAACCGCGCCGAAATACTTGGCAGGCAGGCTTGTCGCCAGCCACAGCATGGCAAGGCTAGCCAGTGCGCCACTCAAACTCAGGATAAATGTTGGCGATAAAAAATTGCCAAATAATAATCCTGCCGCAAACACGCGTAGAAGACTCACCCATGCCGCTGTCCCCATGCCGTAACGATGTAGCGCATACAGCGTAACGATGTTCGCGATGCCGGGCTTCACTCCCGGCAGTGGCGAAGGCAACACCGCTTCCGCCAAGTGCAGCGCGATAGCGAGCGCTGCCAGCTTGGCAACCTGGTGGTCGTTTATCGTAGTTTTAATAGTTAAGGGAGTCAAAGCGCTTTTCGCCTAAGAGTTCAACGCTGACACGGTTGGGTAGGCACACGGCCGCTTGCCCTGAGCGGGAAAGCCAGCCCTGATGGACACAGTATTGGTTGCGGCAGGGCGATTCAATAAAACGTACTTTACCGTGCTGAATGATGATTTGGCTGATGCCTAATGAACCTGTGACTTGAACGGTGCGGTTTTGATTAAGGCTAAAGGTGGCAAAAATTTTGTCTCCGTTGCGGATACGTACTTTGGTCGCAGGCTGATTGCTCCACAAACTTGTGAACAGCCACAACACCAGCGCAGCGGAAAGCACCAGTATCAAAAAGTCGCCTAATTTGAGATTATTTTTCAAAGTGCAGTTTCTGTTGCATAGCGGGTGTCAACTCTACGTGACCCTGTGCATCTATCAACATGGCATTTACCACCCCAAGTTTTGTCGCCATTTCTTTCCAGTACGCGCTGCCAGAAATAAACAAAGGCTTAGATGCTGCATCCGACCAAGCCCCCGCATTGGGAGAAGGAGGAATCAGCACGGTTACCGCCTGCACCCCTTGCGCTGGCTCGCCAGATCGCGGATCAATGATGTGGCAAAAGCGCTTGCCGTCACGCATAAAGAACCGTTGATAATCTCCTGATGTGCCTATCGCCCAACCATCGGGTAAATCCAGTGTGGCAATGGCCTGAGGTTTACGTGGATGCTGGATGCCCACATGCCACGGGCGCTCGCCATGCTGCCCCACGGCGATGATATTGCCGCCAATGTTAATCAGTGCACCTTTGACTTTTTGTTCATGCAAATAGCGGCTGGCTAAATCCAGCGCCGCACCTTTAGCATAGCCG
>JANYIK010000090.1 GCA_025362115.1 Methylophilaceae bacterium | reverse complement strand
GCGCAGAGCGAGCGCCCCGACCTGCCCTGGCACTTCGGCGTGATCGAAAGCGACGACATCAACGCCTTCGCTGCGCCGGGCGGCTATGTCATCATCACCAAGGGACTGTACAAGAAACTCAGTAACGAGGCGCAACTGGCGGGCGTGCTGGCGCATGAGATCGAGCACGTGGTACAAAAACACCACTTGAAAGTGCTGCAAAAATCACAACTGCTGGACATGGGCGCCGGAGCGCTGGGCGACAGCGTGGGCAAGGACAACAAGGCCATCAAGAAGTTGATAGGCAGCGGTGCCGAAATCTGCGCCAGAGGGCTGGACAAGGATGCCGAATTCGAGGCCGACCGCATGGGTGTGGTATTGGCTGCCCGCGCCGGATATGATGCTTACGGACTGGTGGAAGTGTTGCAGGAGATCGGCCATGTCAGCAAGGATGATGGCAGCGTCGCCCTGCTGTTCAAGACTCACCCCGCGCCGGACGAGCGATTGCTCAAACTTGGCGATGCCATCGGCAACCGCTTTGATAGTTTGACCGACGGCAAAACGCTGGAGAACAGGTTGTACAAGCTTAAATGAGATACTTTAACCGCACGATAAGATTCATACTGGATGTTATTATTGAACACATTGCCTACCAACGGACACGCAATCGGATCAAGACACTCAAACTTGCCAGAAAAGTGACCCTTGAAGACTTATAGAAGTCCATATCTAAGTCCTTACATGCCCTTCGGCAAGCTCAGGACAGGCTTCGATACGTTCTCCGTTCGTCCCGAGTAGGCGCTTGCGCCATATCGAGGGAAGTAGCGCGGTGTATCCGAAGCATGCCCTGAGTTTCGTCGAAGGGGGTGAACGGAGAACTACTCAGCACGAACGGGTTTAATAGAGTTTTCTTATGAATCATCGTCTATTGTAATTTTTTGAGAGCCAACCATGCCGCTAGTCAATATTTCCATCCTCAAGGGAAAATCCCCCGAATACATCAAGGCCGTCGCCGATGGCATCAGACTACTCCTGAATAAACCTCATGTACGAGCCTAAAACCCACCCCCTACTCTCACGCGCACGCTTCATCCGGCGAGTGCTGCTGCACGCCGCGACGGCGCTTGCACTACTTCTGCTCTCGCTGTTGCTGGGTATGTGGGGTTATGCATATTTCGAGCATCTGGCGTGGCGCGATGCATTCCTGAACTCTGCGATGCTATTGGGTGGCATGGGGCCGGTAGATCCACCGCATAGCAATGGTGGAAAGCTATTTGCTGGCCTGTATGCGCTGTATGCGGGCCTGATATTCCTGATTGTGGCTGGTCTCGTTCTGGCACCAGTGGTACATCGCATCATGCACAGGTTTCATTTGGAACAAGAGTCGTAGGTTTTGTTCATTGACTGACTCGTTGTCACGGTTTAAAGTGCTTGAAGCTGCACTTGCAACGCAAGCCCTATGGAGGACACCAACATGAAATTTTTTACGCTCAGCTATTTGGCCAGTTACTTGATATTAGGTGGCGTCGGGTTTGCGTTTCTACCCGACTTTACCCTCAGCATGTTCATGTCTAACGCCGATTATGGCGATGTCATGCCGCGCGTAGCGGGGATGTTCATGATGCTACTAGGAGGCTTGGTGGCGAATATGGCGGCGGGACGTGATTTCACTTATTACCGCTATTCAGTACTCGCCAGAACCTTTGCTGTTGGTTTTCTGGCCTACTTGCTGGCCAAGACCGGCAACCCCTTGTTTATCGTATTGCTGGTCATCGTCCTGATAGGCTACTTACCATCGCTCTACGTTGTCGTACGCGAATATAGCCCGCGTAGGGCGCAATAACCAACGGGCATTGCGCCGGATGATACACACCGCAAATCAATCCTGATACCCCAAGTCATCCTCGCACCCACCCGCCCAATCCGCCGGGTAAATACCTTCGGCGACAAGGCCGTGAAATGTCGAATATGGCCAATCGGCCACGCGCCCAACCAAACCGTGTTTCACCGGATTGATATGTACATAGTCCATGTGCGCCTGATAGTCGCGCTCATCGCGAATCAGGTGTTCCCAATAACGCCGCTGCCAGATGCCGCGTTCCCCACGCCGTGCACGTACGGACGACAAGCTTTCCAAACGCGGTATGGCTTTGGAGAAATTGGCTTTTATCAACCTTAAACGTGTCGCAAAGTCCGCATCGCCAGACGGCAATTCGATGATGCAATGCAAATGGTCGGGCAATACCACCCAAGCATGAATACGGAAAGCGTGCCGTAGCCTGACCGATTAGACCACGACGCGTAGTGTTTCGATGTGCCGGATCAATAAGTCGTTGCCTTGCCGTTGCAGCAGGTTGACGGTAAAGAAATAGGTTCCGCCCGGATGCCAGGCGCGTCGGTAATCGGGCATGATGCCAGTATTGCGAAAGTCATCATCCGGCGCAATGCCTTTCAGTTATTGCGCCCTACACGGGCTAACTCTCTCCCCCAAGGGGCGAGGGAGCTTAATCAGCTTGCGCTGGTATGACGACAGAGCGATGATGTACTTGTATTCAATCTAACTTAGTTAAAACTTCCATGTACGAGCCCAAAACCCACCCCCTACTCTCACGCGAACGCTTCATCCGGCGAGTGCTGCTGCACGCCGCGACGGCGCTCGTATTACTTCTGCTCTCGCTGTTGCTGGGTATGTGGGGTTATGCGTATTTCGAGCATCTGGCGTGGCGCGATGCATTCCTGAATTCTGCGATGCTATTGGGTGGCATGGGGCCGGTAGACCCGCCGCATAGCAATGGGGGTAAACTATTTGCCGGCTTGTATGCGCTCTATGCGGGGTTGGTATTCCTGATCGTGGCGGGATTGGTACTGGCACCTGCAGTACACCGCATCATGCACAGGTTTCATCTGGAGGCAGACAGGTAACCAATAAAAAAGGGACTTATATACTTAACTTCCTGGGAGTGGAAAATGTGGTTCGATACATTCTCCGTTCGTCCCCGTATCAAGTACGGGGCAGGCTCTGAGTAAGCGGCGAAGCCGCTATATCGAAGGATACGAACGGAGAACACTCACCA
>JANYIK010000089.1 GCA_025362115.1 Methylophilaceae bacterium | reverse complement strand
TGTTGTGGGCGGACTAAAGTGACTTGCCAATTCCTCTCGCTCAAACCATGTGTCAAACGCGATAAAGTCATCGCCACGCCATTGATTTCTGGGGGCCAAGTCTCGGTGACGAGAGCTATGCTGGACACGCTTTCCATGCGCGCAGAATGCCGGTGAATTGTGACAGTAATGTTGAGGTTGTGTGAACAATTAAAGACTCTTATATTCTTTTAATTGCAGTAAATGTTCTTGTATAGAATTATTAGTTTTATAAAAGAACAAATCATTCTTTTTTAATCTAGGTGTTGCTTGCTATATTGCACCTCAAGTTCCTTGCCCTATGGGGCTGATAGAAGCGATAATTACACTCTTTTCACAAGGCTGAAAACCGTATGTTTCAAAGCTATTTACTGATACTGCTCGGCACGGTGTTCGTCAACAATATCGTGCTGGTCAAAATCCTTGGTTTATGCCCATTCATGGGCGTTTCCAAGAAGTTGGAAGCGTCTATTGCCATGGGCGCTGCCACGGCGTTTGTGTTGACCATAGGCTCAGGCACCAGCTACCTCATTAACGAGTATCTGCTGGGTACGGAGTTGTTTTACCTGCGCACTTTGTCGTTTATCGTCGTTATCGCCGGCGTGGTGCAATTCACCGAAATGGTCATCGAAAAAACCAGTCCCGTTTTATACAAAGTGTTGGGTATTTACTTGCCACTGATTACCACCAACTGCGCGGTACTGGGTATTCCGCTGCTCAATGTGCAAGCCAAGCATGGTTTTGTGGAATCTCTGCTGTTTGGTTTTGGCGGCGCGGTCGGGTTTTCGCTGGTATTGATATTGTTCGCATCAATGCGTGAGCGTATGGAAGCCGCTGATACTCCTGTGGTGTTCCGTGGCGCAGCGATTGCGATGGTGACTGCTGGGCTGATGAGCTTGGCATTTATGGGGTTTGCAGGGTTGATTAAATGAAGCCGATTAAATGACAGCGGCGTTACTCGTGATGATAGGGCTGGGGTTGTTACTGGGCTTGGTGTTGGGCGTTGCTGCGCTCAAATTCAAGGTCGAGGGCGATCCGCTCATCGAGCAAATTGATGCCATTTTGCCGCAAACGCAGTGCGGGCAATGTGGTTACCCTGGCTGTAAGCCTTATGCTACGGCGATTGCCGGAGGCGAGGCCGATATCAACCAGTGCCCGCCTGGAGGTGAGGCGGGTGTCAAAATGCTGGCGGATTTGCTGGGCGTAGAACCCAAGCCGCTGAATGCGGAACATGGCGTGCCTAAGCCTAAATCCGTCGCGGTAATCGACGAAAATACTTGTATCGGCTGCACGCTGTGCATACAAGCCTGTCCGGTGGATGCCATTTTGGGCGCGGCCAAGCAGATGCACACCATCATTGCCGCCGAATGCACTGGCTGCGAGCTATGTTTAGCGCCATGTCCGGTAGATTGCATCACGATGGAACCGCTGGGTGAAGACATCGCGCATTGGAAATGGCGATACCCTGTTGTTCCCCTAAAGGTGATCCCGATTCAGGTGGCGGCATGAGCTTAAATCTGGGACAGATATTCAAATTCGCAGGCGGCGTACATCCGCCGGAACACAAGGTGGAATCTACCGAGCAACCTATCCGCACGGTACCCTTGCCGAAAACGCTGGTGCTGCCGCTGCGCCAACACATAGGCCATATCCCTAAGATTTTGGTGAAAGTGGGCGACCATGTGCTGAAGGGTCAGTTGCTGGCCGAAGCCCACGGCCATGTGTCGGCGGCGGTGCACGCTTCGACCTCCGGTACGATTACTGCCATTGACGAGCAAGTGATTCCGCATCCTTCCGGCTTGCCGGATTTGAGTATCACGCTGCAGGCCGACGGTAAGGATGAATGGCTGAAACACGCACCATTGGATTACCAGAATATGGAACGCGCCGAGTTGATACGCCGTATCGCGGAATCCGGCATTGTGGGTTTAGGTGGGGCAACTTTCCCTACCCACGTAAAGCTCCGCCCAGATGCGCGGCATCCGGTCACTACGTTGATATTGAACGGCGCAGAGTGCGAGCCGTACATCACCTGTGATGACCTGCTGATGCGCGAACGTGCCGACGAGATCATCCAGGGTGCTGCGATCATGCAGAGGCTGCTGGGCAGCACAGAATGCCTGATAGGCCTGGAGGACAACAAACCTCAAGCTGTTGCCGCGATGAATGCGGCGGTAGCAAAAGCTAACTTTAATGCCAAGGTAGTGGTGGTGCCTACGCTCTACCCCAGTGGCGATTCGCGACGCTTAATCGCCTTGCTCACAGGCAAAGAGTCGCCCGCCAAAGGCCGCACTACCGAGATCGGTGTGCAGTGCTTTAACGTGGCCACGGCGCAGACGCTGTACCGTTTTATCGCGCATGGTGAAACCGTGGTGTCGCGTATCGTGACCATCACCGGCAACGTAGCGCGGCCGGGCAATTATGACGCGCTACTGGGAACCTCGGTGAGAGACTTGCTGCAAGCGGCTGGCGGTATACGTGACAATACTGACGACTATGTGATGGGCGGCCCCATGATGGGTTTTAGTCTGCCGTCAGTGGATGTGCCGATGACCAAGGCCATGAATTGCGTGATCGCCTCCACGCCCAGTTTGTTTCCGCTGGCACCGATGGAAATGCCTTGCATCCGTTGTGTGGCTTGTGCTGATGCGTGTCCGGTGAATTTGCAGCCGCAGGAATTGTATTGGTATTCCAAAAGCAACAATTTGGAAAAGGCGGACGAATACCAATTGTTTGATTGCATCGAGTGTGGATGTTGCAGCTATGTATGCCCCAGCCATATTCCGCTGGTGCAGTATTACCGCTATGCGAAAAGCGAAACCATCGCTCAGGATCGCGCCAAACAAGCCGCTGACCAGGCACGGATACGTAATGAAGAGCGTTTGGAGAGAATAGAACGCGAAAAGCAAGAGCGCGCGAAGAAACACGCAGAGCGTACCGCCAAGGCGGAAACCGCTGGCGATGATAACGAGAAAAAAGCCGCGATAGAGGCTGCTATGGCAAGGGCGAAAGCGCAGAAAGAAACGGTGATACCGCAGAATACGGAAGCGGTTTCACCCACTGTGGCGGCGGAGATTGCCAGTGTGGATGCGGCGCGGGCAAAAGCTGCGGAAAAAACGGAATAGTTGAATAGTGCCGTCATTCCCGCGTAGGCGGGAATCCAGTCAAGATTCAACGGAGCTAGATTGGTCTTGATGTGGCAATAGTTAACTGAACTGGATTCCCGCGTAGGCGGGAATGACGGAGGGTATCTAAACATTTTTAGGAAAAACATGAAATTTTCACCTTTCTTTACCACCAACACCAGCGTCAGCGTGGTGATGCTCAAAGTGATGCTGGCATTGGTTCCAGGCATCATCGCCTATGTCTGGGCGTTTGGTTATGGCATTGTGGTGAGCTTGATTCTCGCCAGCGCTACCGCATTGCTGGCAGAGGCCGCTGTATTGCAGCTACGCAAACGTCCCGTGATGCCGTTTTTGCTGGATGGTAGTGCGCTGGTCACCGCATGGCTATTGGCATTGGCGCTGCCCCCGCTCGCCCCGTGGTGGCTAGTGGTGGTCGGTACCTTATTCGCCATCATCATTGCCAAGCATCTCTACGGCGGCTTGGGCCAGAACCCGTTCAATCCCGCCATGATCGGTTACGCCGTGCTGCTGATTTCTTTTCCCGCCATCATGACGCAGTGGCCCGCCCCGCTGGAATTGACGAGTGCCAAGTTATCATTTGTTGATCAATGGCACTACATTTTTAACCGCGCACTCCCCACTGGAATCGGCTTAGATGCCATGAGCAGCGCCACACCGCTGGATTACCTGAAAACCCAGTTGATGTTGCATCACCCTATTGAGACCATCGCCCAAGCCAAGTTTTTCGGCACGTTTGCGGGCAAGGGTGCAGATATCGTGGCGGGTGCGTATTTGCTGGGAGGCTTATATCTTCTGCACCAGCGCGTGATTAGCTGGCACATTCCAACCGCGTTTTTGGTGACTTTGGCGTTGATTTCCGGCGTGTTCCATCTAGTCAACCCCGCGCAATTCGCCTCGCCCTTATTCCACCTGTTTGGCGGCGCGACGATGCTGTGCGCGTTCTTTATCGCCACCGACCCCGTCAGTGGTGCGACCACGCCTAATGGCAAGCTGATTTTTGCGGCAGGTATCGCGCTGCTTACCTGGCTCATCCGCACCTATGGCGGCTACCCTGACGGCGTGGCATTCGCGGTATTGCTGATGAATATTTTTGTGCCGCTGATAGACGCGAATACGCAGCCACGCGTGTTTGGACATAGCAAATGAGTGAACCACAAAACATTTGGAAACACGCCATCAGTACCGCAGGCGTGATGATTGCCTTCAGTGTGTTGGGGACGATTGTTTTGGCTTACGTGTTCCTCACTACCAAAGCGCCTATCGCCGAGGCCGAGCGCGAAGCCAAGCTGAAATTGCTGGAACAAGTGCTGCCAGCCAGCTTGCACGACAATGATTTGCTCAAAGATACGTTGCCCATTGCCGCAGGCGGCGAGTTGAACAATCGAGAAGCGACGCTCGCCTACCGTGCCCGTCTGCAAGGCAAGCCTAGTGCGGTGATTCTGGAAACCATCGCTCCCGATGGCTATAGCGGTGACATCAAGCTTTTAATCGCGGTAAAAGCCGACGGCGAAATTGCGGGGGTGCGTGTACTGGCGCACCGAGAAACCCCGGGTTTGGGCGATTACATCGACATCGCCCATGGCGACTGGATAAAAAAGAACTTTGACGGGCAATCGCTTGCCAAAACAGTGGATGACCAGTGGAAAGTGAAAAAAGACGGCGGTAGTTTCGACTATATGGCGGGAGCCACCATCACCCCGCGTGCTGTGGTAAAAGCCACGCACAAGGCGTTGCAATACTATGCGGCACATCAGCAGGAGATTTTTGCGTCTAGTGAATTGGGGGCGAATTGAGGGTGTTTTGGGCAGTATGCGTATCAATTACCACCGTTCGTGGTGAGTAGTGCGAAGCACGTATCGAACCATGAGAGGCATCCGCGTGCATCACACCCTTCGATACGACCTAACGGTCTACTCAGGGCGAACGGAAATTGCAGGATTTGATGTAAAAAGGAAAGCAAATGAACCAATATCGTGAAATCACCGAAAACGGGCTGTGGAAACAGAATTCCGGCTTAGTCCAATTGCTCGGACTTTGCCCTACCTTGGCGATGACGGTAAGTCTGGTCAACGGCTTTAGTCTAGGCCTGATGACCGCGCTGGTGATGGCTGCCAGTAACGCCTCAGTTTCGCCCATACGCCGCCTGGTGCCCACCGAAATCCGTATTCCGGTGTATATCCTCATCGTCGCCGCGCTAGTCACGCTGATTGATCTGCTGATGCATGCCTATTTTCATTCTTTGCATGCGGTATTAGGCATTTTCATTCCGCTTATCGTCACTAACTGTATCGTCCTCGCTCGCGTCGAAGCTTTTGCTGCCAAAAATCCGGTAGTGCCTTCCGCCCTGGATGGCTTCATGATGGGTTTCGGCCTAGCCTTGGTGCTAGCGGTGCTGGGCGGTGTGCGTGAGATCATCGGCAAAGGTACGTTGCTCTCTGGCATTGATTTAGCCTTGGGCGCCAGCGCTAAAGCCTGGGTGATTACCGTATTACCGGATTATCACGGCTTTTTGCTGGCAATCCTGCCGCCGGGTGCGTTCATCGGCTTGGCGCTGCTGATTGCGAGTAAAAACTGGCTGGAGAGTCGAAAGCAAGCCGCACAGCCAATGACTCCAAGTCCTGCCGCCGCACATTAACCGGCAATGAACGCGGAGCGCCGCCAGCAGATATTTGAACGCCTGCGGGCGCAAAATCCGCACCCCACCACCGAGCTTAACCACGTCAGTACCTTTGAGCTACTGATAGCGGTGATTCTTTCGGCACAAGCCACAGACAAGGGCGTGAATCTCGCCACGACCAAGCTGTTTCAGGCTGCCAATACACCGCAAGCCATTGCTGCGCTGGGTATTGAAGGGCTGGAGCGCTATATTCAAACCATAGGTTTGTATCATGCAAAAGCCAAAAATATCATCGCCACTTGTGAGATTCTGGCAAGACAATATAACAGCCAGGTGCCAGATAACCGGGCAGCCCTGGAAAGCTTGCCCGGTGTCGGGCGCAAGACGGCGAACGTGATTCTCAACACCGCTTTTGGTCAGCCTGTCATCGCGGTGGATACACATATTTTCCGCATCAGTAACCGCATCGGACTAGCTCCCGGCAAAACCGTGCAGGAGGTGGAGGGCAAGCTGATGAAAGTCGTTCCCGATGAATTCAAACTTGACGCACATCACTGGCTGATTTTGCATGGGCGCTACACCTGTGTGGCACGCAAACCCAAATGTGGTGAGTGTGTCATCCATGACTTGTGCGAATTTAAGGGAAAGGCATAAATGCCAGCAGTCGCCACCGGTTTTGCGGCAGGCAGCGAACCCAAACCAGAATTGGCGAGGCAGGCGGTGCAGCAGGCAATGACCAGATTGGGAGTGACGGTCGCCAATAGCGTGCTGCTATTTTTAACGCCACCGTTCACGCGTAACCTCCAACCCACATTGCGTACTGTGGCGGGTGCCGCCAATTGTATGCATGTGGTGGGATGCGTCGCGACTGGGATATTGACTGAACAACATGCCGCGCTTAAAACACCAGCGGTTGCGGCAATGGTGTTGAGCGGGGAGGTCAGTTTGCAACATCAAGTTGCACCCTTGAGGCTGAGTCTTGCTTCGCCGGATGCCATGACTGCCGAATGGTTGAGCGCAGAGGCGCAGCGTTTTGGTGCGGTGTCTCAGGGTGGTGTGTGGCGGCATGGCAAGGGCTTGCCAGTTGCCGCCTGTGACGTGGCGTTGCAAGGAGTGACTGGGACGATAGGCGTATCGCAAGGGATTGAGGTATTGAGCGAGCCGCAGCCCATTACTGCGGTGCAAGGGCATGAACTGGTGTTTGTCGGCGGTAAGCCCGCACTACAAACCTTGCAGCAGGCTTTTCAACATAACACGCTGGATGTCAGTATTTTGTCTTTTAATCATGTCTACGCCTGCCTGGCGGACTCACTGGAAGCCGCGCAGCACGGTCAATACCAGTTGGTGAACTTGGTGGGGGCGAATGTCGCCAATCGTTCCGTGATGCTAGCGCAAGCGGCCGAGGCAGGGCAGTGGCTGTGCTGGGCAAAAGCCGCGGCGATTGAGAATGGCGAGAAAATGGCAGAAGTGCTGATGGCAAAGCTCAAACATACGCCTGATTTCGGCTTGTTGTTCTCATGTTTGGGACGGGGTGCTGGGGCTAATGGACAAAACCGCGACCTGAGTCATCTGCGCCAGCATTTTCCGGCCATGCCTTTGATAGGCATAGAAACTCAGGCCGTCATCGCGCCGGTGGATGGTCGTAACCAATTGCTGCAACACGCCGCTGTGTTAGGCTTATTCCATATTTAACCATCATGTTTGGCTCTCATGTTTAACCCGACTCGTGATCAGGTGCGCCAATTCTTCTTTGAAGCGTGGCGCAAATATCGCCAGAACGAAGCCCTGACTGGCTTGGAAGGCATGGCTTTGCAGGTGATGTTGGCGCATCCTGAGTACCACGACATACTCAGCCTGCCAGAGCAATTCATGGAGCAAGAGTACTTCCCGGAAATGGGCGAGACCAACCCGTTTTTACATATGAGTTTGCATCTTTCCGTACTGGAGCAGCTTTCCATAGACCAACCACCGGGCATAGTGGCGACGTATCAAACGATGGTTACAAGATTGGGCGAACATCCGGCGCAGCATCAAGTGCTGGATTGCTTGGCGGAAACGATGTGGCAAGCGCAACGGGATGGCAAGCCACCAGACAGTGTGGCTTATCTGGTTTGCATACAAAATTCTGTCAAGCAATAAAAAATGGGACTTATATACTTAACTTCCTAGGAGTGGAAAATGTGGTTCGATACATTCTCCGTTCGTCCCCGTATCAAGTACGGGGCAGGCTCTGAGTAAGCGGCGAAGCCGCTATATCGAAGGATACGAACGGAGAACACTCACCA
>JANYIK010000088.1 GCA_025362115.1 Methylophilaceae bacterium | reverse complement strand
TACTTAACTTCCTGGGAGTGGAAAATGTGGTTCGATACATTCTCCGTTCGTCCCCGTATCAAGTACGGGGCAGGCTCTGAGTAAGCGGCGAAGCCGCTATATCGAAGGATACGAACGGAGAACACTCACCACGAACGGGGGGGTTCTATGGTTAAGAAAGTTAAGTATATAAGCCCCTTTTTTATTGAGGTTCTTCATTGCACCCAGCAGTCAAAATTTTAAGCCTGATACTCTGTGCCATCGCTCTGCAAATGGCGCATTGGCGTGGCTTGGGCGTGATGTCTTTAGTTGTCCTTATTGCCTTGATGTATTTCGGCACAGCCAGCGCGTTAAAGTTGATGAAGCGCGCCCGCTGGTTGTTCCTGTCCATCCTGCTCATTTATGCGTTCGCCACTCCCGGCGAGTACGTGGCAGGCTTTCCCGATGCTATTGCTCCCAGCCATGAGGGAATCAAAGCGGGCCTGATACAGGCTCTGCGCTTGGCCGTGATGCTTGGGGCTCTGTCTTTGGTGTTGGTAACTTCCAGCCGCGAGCAATTCATGTCTGGTATCTATGTTCTGCTACGCCCATTCCGGTTACTCATCTCGCCAGAGCGCTTCGCCGCCCGATTGTGGCTCACCTTGCACTACGCCGAAACTATGCCCAAGGGCATCATTCGACACCTCAAACAGCAAGACTGGAATCTAGCCGAGTTACTGAATGCCGAGCAGGACGCCCCGGAAAGCGTTACTCTGATGTGCGCGCCTTTCCGACTTTATGACTGGCTGGTGTTGGCTTTGTGGCTACCGGCGCTGTGGGTTCTGTCTTGAGAGTCGCGCTAGCTTTGGAATACGACGGTGCCAAATTTTGCGGCTGGCAAAGCCAGGCCGGTGGCTGTGGCGTTCAGGACGCGCTGGAAAAAGCATTGTTGCAGATAGCTACCCACCCAGTGCGTGTCCATGCCGCCGGGCGCACCGATGCTGGGGTTCACGCCAAAAGCCAGATCGTGCATTTCGATACCGACACAGCGCGCCCCATCACCGCTTGGGTGCGGGGCGTTAATGCTTTGTTGCCGGTCGCGTTAAGGGTGCTGTGGGCGTGCGAGGTGAGCGACGAGTTCCATGCGCGATTCAATGCCGAACGTCGGCATTATCAATACCTGCTACAAGTCAGGGAATCGGCTCCTGCCATCATGGCGGGCAAGGTGGGTTGGTATCATCGCCCACTGGATTTGGCAGCCATGCGCGAAGCTGCGGCGATGCTGCTGGGTGAGCATGACTTCAGCACCTTTCGCGCCGCAGAATGCCAAGCCAAATCGCCCATCAAGAATTTATACCAGGCCGACATTACGCAGCGTGGCGAGTTCTTCCTGTTTGAATTCAGCGCCAATGCCTTCTTGCATCACATGATACGCAACCTAGTGGGTAGCCTCGTCTATGTTGGCAACGGCGAGCAGCAGCCGACTTGGATGGCCAAGATACTGCAACAAAAAAATCGCACCCATGCCGTGTCCACTTTCTCCTCCGATGGCTTGTACCTTACTGGTGTGCAATATGATGCCAAGTGGGGTCTGCCGGATTGTCAGCGCAGGTTGACACTGTTTGAGTAGTCCCGTTCTTTACTCTTACCGTCGTTGCCCCTACGCCATGCGCGCCAGAATGGCGTTGCGCTATGCCGGAATCGCCGTAGAAATCCGCGAGATTTCCCTCAAGGAAAAACCTGCGGAACTCCTCGCCGCTTCGCCCAAAGCTACGGTGCCGGTGTTGATATTGAGCGATGGAACGGTGATAGATGAAAGCCTGGACATCATGCGCTGGGCGTTGTCACAGCACGACCCTGACCACTGGTGCAAGCAGGGCGAAAGCGCCGCCCAGCAAGTCATCGCTGAATTGATAGCAGAGAATGACGGTAGCTTCAAACGCGCACTAGATAGTTACAAATACGCCGTGCGCTTCCCCGAACATCCACCGGAGTTCTATCGCACGCAAGGCGAAGTATTTTTGGCCAAACTGGAACAGCGGCTGGAGCGCCACACTTACCTGTTAGGCGATACGCCGTGCATGGCCGATATTGCTATCTTCCCCTTCATTCGCCAGTTCGCTGGGGTGGACAGTGCCTGGTTTGGGGCGGCGCCTTACCCGTGTTTACGGGCTTGGTTGAGTGGACTGGTGACCGGAGAGTTGTTTTTGAGGGTGATGGGAAAGCGGGGTTAGGAAGTTCTGATTAAGCCCTAAACATGCCTCTCGGCACGCTCATGACATGCTTCGATACATTTTCCGTTCGTCCTGAGTGCCGCGCAAAGCGCGGCGTATCGAAGGCGAACAGGAAATACTCAGCGCGAACGGGTTTAATCAGAATTTCCTTAGGCTACCCTGAATTCAATAGCGCTAACTTTCCCTAAGTCCACTGTTTGCTTGGCCTGCCATAAGTCGTAATTATCCTGCATTGTCAACCAGCTTTCGGGCGAGCGTCCCAGTGTTTTTGAAAGGCGCAGAGCCATTTCTGGGCTTACTCCGCTCGCTTCGTTCAATACGCGGTTAAGGGTTGATGCAGCAACACCCAATTTAAGGGGACTTATATACTTAACCTTCTTAACCATAGAATCCCCCGTTCGTGGTGAGTGTTCTCCGTTCGTATCCTTCGATATAGCGGCTTCGCCGCTTGCTCAGAGCCTGCCCCGTACTTGATACGGGGACGAACGGAGAATGTATCGAACCACATTTTCCACTCCCAGGAAGTTAAGTATATAAGTCCCAATTAAGCGCCAACTCTCTACCGCTAATGGCGTTAGGAGTCAGGTAAATC
>JANYIK010000019.1 GCA_025362115.1 Methylophilaceae bacterium | reverse complement strand
CGGCTGGTGGTGCCACCCGCCCTGCTCCCCGTGTTCAATGTGCTGGGCAAGGTCATGCCCTCGGCGCTCTACCAGCGCACCTTGTTCATCGGCTCGCCCTGCAGCGACGAAGGCCGCGTGGGCATGGTACAAGGGGTGGACAAGCTCGCCGTACTGCGTTGCGTGAATCAGGGTTTGCTCGAAAAATCCAGGGAGATCAAGGCGCCGATGCGGGTGTGGAAGGACTTTCCCGCAGAGTACGATGTGGAACTCAGCGCCATAACCAAGGAAGCTAAACTATTCCGGCTGGTCAGTTTTCCCGGCACGGAGGTGAAGATCGGCAATAGTTTGGAAACCTACCTGGCCTCGCTCAAATCCTCGCGCCGCAACAAGCTGAAAAAGAAGCTGAAACAGGCTGCCAATGCGCCTGTGAATGTAGAGATCGTGCAGCAGCCAAACACCGAGGTCATGGACGAGTTATTCGCGCTGTTCTGGCAGACCTACGAAAAAGGCACCACCAAGTTCGAGCGGCTGAACCGCAGCTTCTTCGACCTGATTTCTGCCCATCCGCATGCCTATTACGTTGTGCTCCGGTCACATGAAAACGGTAAAGTGCTGGCCTTCATGCTGTGTTTCGCTCTGGGTAAGCACGTCATCAACAAGTTCATCGGAATAGACTACACCCAACCCAAGGAATGGTTCCTCTACTTCCGCCTGTGGGAAGCCGCCGTGGAATGGTCAGCCAGCATAGGCGCAGAATCCATCCAGAGCGGGCAGACCGGCTATGCCCCCAAGATAGAACTGGGGCACGACATGGTGCCACTCACCAACTACTGTACGCATAACAACCCCATCGTTCTCTGGGTGTTCGCCACCGTTGCCAAGACTATTAACTGGGAGACGCTGGATGAGGATTTGAAGGAGTATGTGAAGGCTTATCCGGAATTGAGTCCAAGGAAAACGTAAGTGCAGCGTGAACGTGCCTGACAGCTGGTAACCATACTGTCAGCTTTAAAACTTAAAAAAGGAACTAAACAGTGGGGAAAATAGAAAATCAGGCGAGTAGTTGGGGAACGTATAAACCACAAGGAGTTGATCGCTTTATATTGGCATTAAAAAATTGGGGGTTGGGACGTGGTGCATTAAAAAAATACCTAGGGTCTATCTGGTTAAGTAGGCATCCTAATGACCCGGTAGATATTGAATATCATGGCATTAAGTTAAGAATGCATCCATGGGAGAGCAGCATAGAATCCAAGATTCTATTCAGTTCCAGACTTCGGGAAAAAGAAGAATTTATTGAGATGAAGAAGTTAGCCAGTACGGAAGGTATCTTTCTGGATATTGGTGCCAATATCGGTTACTACTCACTTATGGCGATTGCCATGGGGTTTGGTAAAGCCTTGACCATAGAACCCAATCCAACTGCATACTCTAGACTTAAGTTCAACGTGCTGGCCAATGGTTTTGATAGTAATGTCACCACATTGCAAGTAGGGCTTAGTGACCACCATGGCACGGCCACACTGAATATCCCAATTGGTGACATTGGAAGTGCAAGCGTTGTTAATCCTGCGATAACGGGTAAAACAATTGAAATCAATCTGGAGCCGCTAAAAGACATCTTAGAAAAAAACGCAATCGACCATATTGATGCCATGAAAATTGATGTGGAGGGAATGGAAGACTTGGCATTATTTCCATTTTATGAAAATGCTCCAGTGTCGCTATGGCCTAAATTGGTGATTATTGAAGAGACTAGTCAGAATTTATGGAAACGTAATATCGTGGCGTGGATGTTAAGCAATGGATATAAAAGGATTGGAACTACAAGAGGCAATGCGATACTGAGGATGTAACCCGCTTAAGATGCGCTGAAACATGAAGCGCTCAATACCCCTACTTTACGTTTACAGAGCTCGTAGGGCGCAATAACTGCAAGGCATTGCGCCGTATGTTTGATATTTCTGGATACCCGCTTTCGCGGGTATGACGGGTACACCCCGCAAGGTGTGGTTGGAGACTACAGCTTGCGCGCCACCAACACGCCGCTGGTGCCGCCGAAGGCGAAGGAAGTGGACATCACGGTATCCACCTTCACCCCCGTCCGCGCTACGTTTGCCACGTAATCCAAATCACATGCGGGGTCGGGTTCATCGAGGTTGGCCGTGGGCGGCAAGGCTTGGTGCTTCATCGCCAGCAGGCAGGTGACGAACTCCACCGCGCCGGTAGCGCCCATCAAATGCCCGTGCAACGACTTGGTGGAGCTGACCGCCACCTTCTGCGCAGCTTCACCAAACGAAAGTTTGATCGCTGCCGTCTCGGTGGCGTCGTTCAATACCGTGCCGGTACCGTGGGCATTGATGTAATCCACTTCTTGTGGGGCGATATCGGCGGAACGCAAGGCGGCCTTAATCGCCCGCGCTTGACCTTCTGCCGAGGGTTTGGTGATGTGGTCAGAATCGTTGCCCGATGCATATCCAATAATCTCGCCGTATATCTTGGCGCCACGCGCTTGTGCGCGTTCCAGCGACTCCAGCACCACGATTGCGGCGCCCTCGCCCAGCACCAGGCCGGAACGGTTTTTAGAGAATGGTTTGCAGGACTTGCTGACGTCTTTCGGGTCTTCGTTGGCCAAGGTGCGTAGCGCCTCCCAAGCCTTGATGGTGCCAAATGTGAGCAAAGCTTCAGCGCCGCCGGCCAGCATGGCATCAGCCTCACCGGTACGTATCAAGCGCCAGGCTTCGCCTATTGCCACGGTGGAAGAGGAACACGCGGTGCAATAGGTGAAATTAGGTCCTAACAGGTTGAAATCGAGCGCGATTTGCGAAGCGGCGGCGTTGTTCATTGCCATCAGTACAGTAAAGGGTTTAAGGCGGTTGGCGTTGTCGCGGTACAGTCGCACGTAGCCCTCTTCTATCGAGGCTGCGCCGCCCATGCCGGTGCCAAGGTAGATACCGATACGCTCGCGGTTTTCCTGTTCAAGATTCAAGCCGGAATCAGTAATGGCCTGTTGTGCAGCGACCAAGGAAAATTGCGTGACACGATCTATAGTGGCAGCTTTGTTTTTGACGAAATGGGCGAGCGGATCAAAGCCTGTGACAGGTGCTGCAATTTTGCAGTCAAGCTTGTCCACAAAGTCATAGTCCAGATACCTAACGCCGGATTTACCTGCAATCAGACTGGAAAAATGGGTTTCGGCATCGTGGCCGAGGGGAGATATAGTGCCTATGCCAGTGACAACGACCCGTTGCAAACCCATCAAACCTTACCCTGCTCTTTTCGCAAGCGATCTATGAGGCTGACAACATCGCCAACGGTCTTGATCTCTACTTCGTCGTTCGGCACTTTGATGTCAAACTTTTCTTCTGCGGCAAAAATGATGTCGAAAGTATCCAAGGAATCAATTGCCAGGCTTTCCAGCGTGGCTTCCATCGTCAGTGCAGAAGCATCCATCTCAAACTTGTCCAGCATGATTTCCTTGAGGGTTTCGTACGTGTCCATTGTGCTCAATTACTATCTCCTAGGCTGCAACCATCGCGTGTGCAGCGCATTTCTTAAAAAATTCGGCCAATCGTTTTGCCACGTCATCCTTGCGCTTATCCAACGTCAGCACGTGATAGGTGTCGTCCACAAAAAAGGTCTCAACACGCTCTGAAGAGATGCGCTGGGCAACAAAATGGGCGTTTTTCACGCTCGCCATATCGTCCTCTGTGGCATGCACAATCAGTGCTGGAGAGTGTACCTTAGGCAGCACTTTTTTGGCAGCTTTGATGAGTTTTGCGCACTGATGGACGGTCACCCCCGGGGTGTGGAATATGCCCACTTTTTCCGAGGCCAGTGCGTCGCGGTTTTCCAGTATGGCATGCACCAAGGCACGGGTGCGCTCACACTTGATGCCGTAAGGAGGATTTTCTTTCCATGATAGGAAATAACGCAACGGAGAGTGCAATGCGATGGGGAGGAATAATTTACGTCTCAGCCGTGGCATATTCCAGCCATCGTAAAAGAACGTAGTGGAAAGCAGCCCCAAACCATCTACGCGCTTACCTTTTTCCGCAGCCAGCAACAGGCCTATGAGCGCACCCATGGAAAGCCCCGACACATACACACGCTCGTGCTTGGTTTTTAGCGCTTCAAACGCTCTATCCATGCTGGCATACCAGTCCTGCCAGCGCGACTTTTTCAGGTCGCTCACCGTGCCGCAATGCCCCGCCAACGCTGGACACATCACGCTATAGCCCTGTTTCATCAAACGCTTGGCGATGTGCCGCATTTCCGCTGGAGTGCCAGTGAGGCCATGCACTAGCAACACGGCATCCGCGCCGCGCTCCTCGTAGAATCCGGTATTACCTAGGCAGTCTTCAATCACACTCATGTTGTTTTTTTATTCTGCCCCGCAACGACGCAGCAACATTTCAAACAAATGAATGCCGAGGTCAATCTCTTCTTCAGAAATCATCAACGATGGTGCCAGCGTGATGACGTTCTTTTGATAGCCGCCAATATCCAGCACCAAGCCATATTTCTTGTCGCCTACCAGTAAGTCACCCTTGAGACCCTCATTAAACATGCGGTCAGCCAAAGCGCGGCTGGCGGTATAGCCGTCTTTCTCGCACAGCTCTATGCGTAGCGCCAAACCTAGGCCGCTCACGTCACCGACCACTTTCCAGCGCGATTTCAGCCCTTGAATGGCCTTCAGGAAATACGCCCCACGGTCGCGCACATGTTTCTCGAAATCTCCTTCTTGCGTCATTTTCAGCACTTCCAGCGCCACCGCTGTGCCCAAAGGATTGGAGGCGAACGTGGAATGGGTAGAGCCTGGCGGGAATTTCTCTGGGCTAATCAGTTCTTCACGCGCCCAGATGCCGGACAAAGGATTGAGGCCATTGGTGATGGCTTTGCCGAACACGAAAATGTCGGGAATGATATCGAAGTTTTCCCACGACCACAGCTTACCGGTGCGGTACACGCCCATCTGGATCTCGTCCGCCACTAGCAGCACATTGCGTTTCTTTAAGCTTTCTTGCAGCTTCTTCATGTAGCCTGCTGGCGGGATAATATAGCCTCCCGTGCCTTGCATGGGCTCAATGTAGAACGCGCCAAACTCGCACTGCTGCGTTTTCACGTCTAGCACCGCTTGATATTCAGTTTCAAACAGCTTCTCGAACTGTTTATGGCAATAGGTATCGCAGGTTTCCACCTTCATGTCATAAGGGCAACGATAACAATAAGGGTAAGGAATAAACTCTGCGCGGTCAGCAAAGTTGCCGAAACGGCGGCGATAACGATAGCTGGAGGTAATGGCCGAAGCCCCCAAGGTACGCCCGTGGTAGCCGCCCATAAAGGCGAATTGGTGGGTCTTGCCAGTGTGGTTACGCACCACTTTAAGCGAATCTTCCACCGCTTGTGCGCCGCCCACGTTGAAATGCACACGGCCTTTCACACCGTATTTGTCTTCCATGTATTTGCAGATGATCTCGGCTAGATCCACTTTTTCCTTGTGCAGATATTGGCTGGCGAGCTGCGGCAGCGCGTCAATTTGCTTGTGCAGTACGTCGGCAATGCGCTTGTTCTTGTAGCCGAAATTCACTGCCGAATACCACATTTGCCAATCCAGATAGGCGGTGCCATTTTCATCAAACAAGAAGCTACCGTCGCAACCCTCGAACACCTTGGGAGGGTCGGCGTAATTGACGGTATCGCCATGGGAGCAGTATTTATCGTTCTTTTCGAGGATTTGGATGATCTTTTGATCCATGGTGTAAGGCTCTTAAGTAATCTAAATGAATTAAGAAAACAGGCTTAGGCTGACAGCAACGCAGCTTGCTGCGGAAACTCTTGCGGCCATTTTTTGACCTGCGACAATACGTCGGCAAAGGTTTGGAAGCGATGGTAAGCAATACCTTCTTTTTCGCAGTATTTAATCAAGGAGCCCTTGGCAAACACCACGTCTGCGCTCTTTGCCAAGCATGCATCCGACTTACCGTCACCCACCAACACCACCGGCCCACCTACGTCGGTAGACAAATTTTGCGCCACTGCACATTTGCAAACGCCGTTGCCTGCGTCGCAAGAAGCATTCAAATGCGGCCATGAAATATCAATGCCGTCGGGCACAAAATGCAGCTTATTGGCGTAGATAGGAAGTTCCGGAAATGCCGCATTCTTCATGGCGACCTTGATGGCGTGATCCAGGCCATCACTGACAATGGCGACCTTGGAAAACTGGCTTACGTGTTTGTAAAACGGGAGAAAAGATGCATCTAATTGAATGCCACGGAAAAAACTCTCTAGTTTGACGTTGTCTGTCTGCACCATACGCAACTGCTTTTGCATACACTGCACAGCCGTAATATGTCCATCCAACCATTCCTGCTCTACTTCTTCCCACTCCGGCGGAGCGAATTTTTCCAACATTGCATCTACGGTATCGCGCACAGAGAGCGTGCCGTCAAAATCAATCACGAATAGCATAGTTTCCTTTCCCAGGAGAGACTGGTATCTTGGCGAGCATACTAATCATCTGAGCTTACAATCCACTTACAGGAAACCATTTACATCAAATGAATAAACTTCCACAAATTACTTTTTTCTTCTGGATCATGAAAATCTGCGCCACCACGCTGGGTGAGACCGCGGGGGATTTGCTTTCCATGACCCTCAACATAGGTTACGCCGTGAGCTCGCTGATACTGGTAGCTGTCTTGTTATGCGCACTGGTGTCGCAACTCGCCGCCAAAAGCTATCACCCGCCGCTGTATTGGCTGGTGATCTTACTCACCAGCACCGCCGGGACGACCATGTCGGACTATATGGATAGGACGCTAAAACTCGGTTATGCCAACGGCTCCTTGATACTTAGCGGGATTTTGCTACTCATCTTTGCACTTTGGCGCTTAAGCGGAGAGTCTTATTCCGTGAGCGACATCAGGTCGCGCAAGGTGGAACTACTGTACTGGACTGCTATTGTGTTTTCCAACACGCTGGGTACGGCCTTAGGTGATTTTCTGGCCGACGACTCCGGCTTGGGTTTCGCGGGCGGCGCTTTGCTGATAGGCGCACTGCTAGTGCTGGTGATCCTCGCCACGTTTTACAGCAAAATCTCCAAAGTACTGCTGTTTTGGGTTGCCTTCGTGCTGACCCGCCCTTTCGGCGCGACTTTCGGCGACTTGCTCACCAAAACGCATGAGAAAGGTGGGCTTGGGTTTGGCACGGTGGGATCATCAGCCATACTCGCTGCTATATTGCTATTGCTTATTGTGCATACCATGCGCAGCCACAATCACAGCCCGCAGGCAAGCTAAGCCAAACACATGCGTATTCTCTTAGTCGAAGACGACCAGGTGCTAGGCGATGCCACTCTGCGCTCGTTGCAACACGCGGGTTACGCTGTGGATTGGGCGCGTAATGGTAAGACGGCAGATATGGCACTGGGCGATCAAATTTATGATCTCGCCCTGCTGGATTTAGGGCTGCCAAAAATGGATGGTTTTGAGGTGCTGCGCCGTTTGCGCGCTAGACGTTCCAAGCTGCCGGTGTTAATCGTCACCGCGCGCGATGGCTTGGAAGACCGCATCAAAGGGCTGGATTTAGGTGCGGATGACTATATTCTCAAACCCTTTGACATGCCGGAGTTACTGGCTCGGATTCGTGCCCACATCCGCCGCATCCAGCAAGAGTCAGACAGCGAAATAAGCTACGGCGCCTTGAGCTACGACACCACCAGCCGTTTGGTACGGATTAATGGTCTACCCGCCAATTTTTCTGCCCGTGAACTGGGTATCTTGGAAACGCTACTAATGAAGCTAGGTAAGGTCGTCACCAAAGAACTTCTGGTAGAAAAGCTCACCAATTGGGATGAAGAGCTGGGTAGCAACGCCATTGAAGTCTATGTGCATCGCCTGCGCAAAAAACTGGAGCCGCACGGCATCATCGTCAGTACTGTGCGCGGGTTAGGCTATATGCTGGAGAAAGAAGATGTCTAGCAAACCACCCAAAAAACTACCCCGCTCACTACGCCGTACACTACTGCTGTGGCTGCTGTTACCCCTATTAGCCCTGTTCAGCATAGGCACCGCAGTGGTGTATCACATTGCACTGGATTATTCCGAAGATGCCTACGACCGTGGCCTGCTTGAAGCAGCTAACGATGTTATACAGCTCACCAAGGAATCCCTCAAAAACACCGGCCAGGTCGCCACACAAAGTGAGGCACGCGACATGATCCTGGCGGATCAGTTCGACGAAACTTTCCTCAGCATACTGGACGAGCAAGGCAAGCTATTGGTGGGCAATGGAAAGTTACCGAAACCTCACCTCAACGACATCTCCAGCGAAAATAACTTTTTCTACGACACTAAGGTGGGGCATAAGGAAATCCGCGCTGTCGCTACTCTTCTCACCATACAAGTCAATGGCAAGGCACATACCTGGCAGATTCTCGTGGGCGAAACTCGCCACAAACGCGACCAGTTAGCCGATGACATCATCTCTATCTTCGTCATCCCGCAGGCCATCATCATCCTGTTATCAACGGGGCTGGTCATGCTCGGCGTGCGGCGTGGCCTGGCACCGCTGGAAGTACTGCGCGCCGCTCTGGCCAAGCGTTCACACAACGACATGCAAGCACTGGAAGTCCCCGACTTGCCCACTGAGGTGCAACCGCTGACGCGCGAAATCGATCACCTGCTATTGAGACTGGCAGCAGTGTTTGAAGTGCAAAAACACTTTACCGCTGATGCCGCACATCAACTACGCACACCATTAGCTGGCTTGGCAGCACAAACCGACTTTGCACGCGAACAAGACAACCCACCACCCACACAACACGCGCTGGAGCAAATCAAACTGGTATCTACCCGCCTCAACCACGCGGTGAATCAGCTACTCTCCGTCGCCCGCAATGAGCCTGGGGCAGATAAATCAGTCCAGCTCGCCCCTATGGACCTCAACGAATTCAGCCGCGACGCCACGCTGGAATGGGTAGAAGTCGCCGTGCGATATGGCATAGACCTGGGCTTTGAAGGACATTCAGAACCAGTGCTTATCGCCGGAGACGACGTGCGCCTGAAAGAGATGCTGGATAACCTGATAGACAATGCCCTGCGCTATTGTCCCAAAGGCAGCCGCGTCACAGTACGGGTTGATGAAAAGCAAATACTTAGTGTGGAAGACAATGGTCACGGTATCCCGCCGGAAGAACGTGAACGCATCTTTGAGCGTTTTCACCGCCTGCTTGGCAACGAAGCGCACGGCAACGGGCTAGGCTTGGCTATCGTCAAGGAAATAGCCGAGATTCATGGCGCAGAGGTTACCGTCAGCGAAGGGGCTGGAGGATATGGTGCATGGTTTAAGGTGAGTTTTCCGGTGCATCCACCCGCCCAATAAACTTACATCCTAATTCCATCAGCAAAGTATCCACACGCTCAATTTTTAAGCGCACCTGAGCACCGACCGGGGTCTCAGGTAAGCTCGGCACCTTGGTGATGTAAGGCATGCCATCCAGTCGCACCAGGTTCTCTCGCCATACTGTCGCGCCAATTTCCTGCACATCTTCTTGAATCAGGTATTGCAAACACCAGTAGCGTTCCATGCGCTGCTGGAATTCACTGTAGGCGTTATAGGTGATATCAAAATCGCGCATGATGGTGGTAAGTTGATCACTATTCTGAGGATATGCGGGTTCGGTACCATTCAACAAGGCCATCACCTGCCGCTGGTTCACCAAGTCCACCGCTCGCCTTAGCGGTGAAGTACTCCAAGCGTATTGCGCCACGCCTAACCCCTGATGCGGTTCAGCCTTCACCGTCATATACACTTTGCCGCCCATCTGCGCGCGGTAAATGCCGGGGATGTTGGCATCTCTCAGCAGCCCGCCCCAATGTGCGTTGGCGTAGATCATGAGTTCGGCAACCAATTTGTCCACCGGTGAGCCTCGCCTGCGCTCGGTGATGCCGACTTTGCCATCCACCACGTAAAAGTTGTAATCCATCTGCGGCGGGCGATTGGGGTCGTACTTTCCGCGCGCTTTTTCCAACGATTCGGCAAGATTGAACAACAGCAACAGCCGCTCCCAATAGGCAAAAACGCCCTCTCCGCTATTGATACTGCCCTCACCCCCTGCCCCTCTCCCCAAGGGCGAGGAAGGATTTACGATGGTTTCTTCATTGAAAATAGGCTCTAATTCGTCATGGCGCAAGTTGTCGGCAATTTTCACCGATTCCACACGGCTGTCATGCGCCACGATGCTGAAATCCGGCGCGATTTCCAGATACAACGACAAGGCGGGCCGAACCTCACCTGCCTTCAAGCTGAAAGGCTGGATGGCGGCTTGCGGCAACATGGTGATCTTGTTACCCGGCATATATACGGTGGAAAGCCGCTTGAGGGCGACAACATCCAATTCGCTATCTGGCAGCACACCCAAGGAAGGCGCAGCGATGTGAATGCCGACGCGGGCATTGCCGTTGGCTAATTGCAGCACCGAAAACGCATCGTCAATCTCGGTGGTGGTCGCGTCGTCTATGCTGAACGCCTCAACATCGGCCCACGGCAAGGATGGCACGGTCACGGCGGCAACAGCAGAGAAACCAGTACCATCGGGAAAATACTCGCGCAAAAACGCGCCCAGATGATAATCGTGAATCGAAGGAATCGCCCCACAAGTCTCCAGCAGCTTGAGGTGCGAAAGATGGGTAGTGGCAGAAGCCTCCTCCAGCGCCTTCCACTCCAGTGCGTTTTTATCTGGCGCGTAGAGCAGCATATCAAGGTGGTGCGTAAACTCTAGCGGTAGCTTGAACGCTGTCAACAACGCCACATATTCGACGATTTTTTCGGTCTGCAAACGCTTACGTTCTTGCGAAGCCAGAGCCGCTTTCAGGCTTTCTTCCGGAGCTGCCTTGTAGCGACCTTTGCCCTTGCGGTAAAAATACATGGGAGCGGCGTGCAGACTGATAGCCGTGGCGGCTGACTGAATACAGCTGGGTTTGACCCCGTAATACTCCTCTGCCAGCTCCTCAAAGCCAAACTCCGGCTCGCCGCAACATTCCCACAAAAAATCCGCTTGCAAGGTAGCGGCTTCAGTTTGTGCCGCCTCCATAAAGCTCGTCAGCGTGCCCTCAAACCTGAGCAGTACGTGAGCTGATTTAATCTTGGAGCGCTTGCCAGAGGCCGATTCCACCTGCATGGAACCTGGATTCTCGGTCATCACCGAGGCCACCTTGAAACTACCTTCTTCTTCAAAAAATACGTTCAAAACTTGCCTTTGCTTGATTGGTTATTTTGTAGGGTGGGCAGATTTTCTGCCCGCGCCGCATCAGATGCAACATAGGCAACAAGTGCCCATATTGCCAAGACTATTCGACTTCACCTTCCCAGCGAGCTTGAGAAACGATGGCTCCAACCACCATCAGCAAGGGCAGAATGATTTCCGCACTAGTAATCGCTCCCATCACAATCGAGCCAACAGACTCGTTGAGCCTTGAGCCTGGGCCAACAGAAACAAACACGTCGAGCAAGATAAAGGTAAAGGAGATTGCCAGTGCCACGCCCGGCACCGCCATTCCCTTTGCATTTTTAGCTGCCGCCCAAAGCACGAAAAAGGGCAAGCTGACAGAAAATACTGTGATGAGGGCATCCACACTCAATAGATGGCCTATACCACCATCGAAAAAGGCCGCTGCTGCTGACACAGAAAGAACAGCCATCGCCAATATCAGCAAGGTCATTAGCATCCGTTGATTTTGCTGCTTGGTTTCATCTGCATTCATTGCGTGGCAATCTGCCTTTAATGCTCCACCGAGTAAGTCACCCGTAGCGTATGTGATTCCCCGGGAGTCAAGGTCAACGCGTTATCCGCAGCATTAGCGCTCTCCACACACACGAAACCACGATAACCCTCGGTGCCTAAATCGCCCATTTGCACGGTCTTTTCTGCCCACGGGTTCCATACCACAGTGGATTGACTGCCAGCCTTTCTGACGCGAATACGCCGATTCAGCTTACCGTCTTCCACTACGCAATCTTCCGCAATGTTCAGATAGACACGATCCACCTCGGAGCCTACTTTGATGTCGCCATTTTGGGTCTTGCGCTTGAAGCCATCCACTTTGTCTATGTATTCAGCATTGGCCAATCCTTTGACCACCGCCTTCTCAATATCCCCGATAACCAGATAGGTATGCAGCGCTTCGCTAATTGTGAAAGAGCCGCTACCTATATTTTTGGTGACCAGTTCCACCGATAAGGTCGCGCCAACCGTGACGATATAGCGTAAATGGTATTCATACGGCCACTGCATTTTGGCCATATCGTTGGATTGCAGCTCGAATACTAAGCGCGTAGAACCATCCTCCAGCGCATCGCTACCGAGCACGCTCCATTCCAAGTTGCGCGCAAACCCATGTGCCGGATAGCTGGACTCGGTTTCGTGATTGCCAAACCACGGCCAGCACACCGGCACGCCGCCGCGTATGGCTTTACCGGGGATAAATTTGGCTTGCGGACTGAGCCAGATCACCGGCGCTTCATTCTCAGGCTCGTAGGTCAGTATCTGTGCGCCCTGTATGGCGATGTCGGCGCTGGCGTGGCTGTTTTGGATGCGCGCGATGGCCAAACCATTCCCTAAATAATCGGTGGCTTCAATGAAACTTAAACTACCCGCCAAGGCAAAACGTTCGTTCAGTAGTGCGAGGTCAGCCATAGAACTCCTCCTTAATTAAGCTTAAAACAGACGCTTTT
>JANYIK010000190.1 GCA_025362115.1 Methylophilaceae bacterium | reverse complement strand
ACCGCGACTGCTGCCTTCCATAGACAACCTGCATGTGCTCAAGGCGCTAGACCTTAGCCAAAAACTGGAAAAGCAACAGTTTCTGGAGGAACTCGGCAAATATCAGGGCAAGCTGGCCCAGCTGACGCGCAGCCCGAAATTCAAGGACATTACCGTGATCGTGGCACTGGAGGGTAACGATGCCGCAGGCAAGGGTGGCAGCATACGCCGTATCACCAGCGCCATAGATGCGCGCCAATATGATGTCATCCCCATCGCCGCACCTACCGAGGAAGAGCGTGCCCAGCCTTACCTATGGCGCTTTTGGCGGCATGTGCCGCGTCGAGGACGCATGGTGATTTTTGACCGCACCTGGTACGGACGCGTGCTGGTTGAAAGAGTGGAAGGCTTTGTTTCGGAAGACGCATGGATGCGCGCCTACAGCGAAATCAACGAGTTTGAGGCGCAGCTCACACGTCATAATATCGTCATCGTTAAGTTCTGGCTGGCTATCAGCAAGGATGAGCAGTTGAAACGCTTTGAAGACAGACAAAAAACTGGTTTCAAGCGCTTCAAGATCACCGACGAAGACTGGCGCAACCGCGACAAATGGGATGTTTACGAGCACGCGGTGTGCGATATGGTAGACCGTACTAGTACCGAGAGCGCACCGTGGACACTGGTGGAGGCAAATGACAAGTTCTATGCCCGTATCAAGGTATTGAAGATATTGTGTCAGCGTATAGAAACGGCACTGAATAATCTCAACTAAGTTTTGGCATTAGCCCAATGTAAGACTTTCCGAGATGGGGCTTTGGGCGACGCTTTAAGCTATAATTGAGCGAATTGAACCTGATCACACTCACACCCCAACCCAATGATCCGAAAACTGCTGCAACGCGTCTTTAAGTCCAAACAGCACGCGACGCACTCTACCCCCGGCGCAAAAAAATTCAACAAACGCAGCCACGGCATCGACAAACGCAAAATTAGCACTGCCGCGCTCAAAACCACAGAAGGTCTGCATAAGGCACGCTTTGATGCCTTCATCGTCGGCGGTGCGGTACGCGACCTGATGCTGGGCAGAACGCCCAAGGATTTCGACATCGCTACCAATGCCACACCGGAACAAGTGCGGCAGGTATTCCGTCGTTCGCGCATTATCGGTCGGCGGTTTCGCCTGGTGCATGTGTTGTTTGGCAATGAAACGATTGAGGTCTCGACCTATCGCGGCAGTCATTTGGCAGAAGAAAATGGTGTTCAGCACGATGACGCTCAGGTGGCCGACAGTGGCCGCATCTTGCGCGATAACGTGTTCGGCACGCAGGAGCAGGATGCCGAGCGCCGCGATTTTGCCATCAACGCGCTGTATTACGACCCGGCCACCGAGGAAGTATGGGATTACCACAACGGCGTGGCGGACGTGAAATCCAAGACGCTGCGTATCATCGGCGATGCGGAAACGCGTTATCGCGAAGACCCTGTACGGATGCTGCGCGCGGTGCGGCTTTCGGCCAAATTGGGGCTGAAAATAGACCGTGCCACGGAAGCACCTATCGCCAAGCTGGCCGATTTGCTGCAAGACGTGCCGCCCTCACGTTTGTTTGAAGAGATGCTCAAGCTTTTCCTCTCCGGCCACGCGATGGAGAGCGCCGCAGCACTGCGCGAACACGGCCTGCATCACGGTGTGTTGCCGATGCTGGACGTAGTGCTGGAACAGCCTATGGGTGAGCGTTTTGTGAATTTGGCATTGCAAAATACCGACGATAGAATCGCGCAGGACAAACCGGTGTCACCCGCATTTTTGTTCGCCAGCTTGCTGTGGCATGAGGTGCTGGCAGCTTGGCAAAAGTATCAGGCCGCTGGCGAACGGCCACTGCCCGCGCTCAATCAGGCGATGTATGACGTGTCGGATATTCAGGCGGAAAAACTGGCGATTCCCAAGCGTTTTTCCATCCCCATGCGCGAGATATGGATGATGCAACCGCGCTTTGAACAGCGCGCTGGGCAGCGGCCTTACCGTTTGCTGGAAAATGAGCGTTATCGCGCGGCGTATGATTTTTTGCTGCTGCGTTGCGAATCGGGCGAAATGCCGATGGAACTCGGTGAGTGGTGGACGGATTTTGCCGATGCCACCATGGACAAACGCAAAGCCATGCTACAGCCGGACACCGAGCCGAGAAAGCGCCGCCGAAAAAGACGTAGCGGCGCAGGGGCAGCCCCGGCGGAAACATAAAGCATGCACGTCAGCAAACACCCTCTCTCCCACCCCTCTCCCGCCTGCGGGCGAGGGGCTTTAACTCCCTTCTCCCGCAAGCGGGAGAAGGGTAGGGGATGAGGGAAATGACCCACGCCGCCTTTATCGCCCTAGGTAGCAACCTGCAAGACCCTGCCGCACAGGTGACGCAGGCGCTGCAACACCTAGCGCAAATCTCGCAAACGCGCCTGGTGGCGGCATCGTCGTTCTATCGCACACCCCCCGTGGGCTACGACAACCAACCCGATTTCATCAACGCGGTAGCCTTACTGGAAACTACGCTCGAACCTACGGACTTGCTTGCTCAGTTGCTCGCCATTGAAACCGCACAAGGTCGCGAACGCCCTTTTCCCAACGCGCCACGGGTACTCGATTTAGACCTTTTGCTGTACGATGATTTGGTAATGAACACGCCCACTTTGACCTTACCCCATCCTCGCCTGCACCAACGTGGGTTTGTGCTGGTTCCACTGGCGGAAATCGCGCCAGATTTGCTGATTGCTGACAAAGGCTCTGTGGCTGATCTGCTGGCGGCATGTACGGATAAAAATATAGAAAAATTGCGCACGTGAACATCCCGAACAAATATCACTACATCGTCATCGAAGGCCCCATAGGCAGTGGCAAGACTACGCTGGCCAAGCGCTTGGCGGAGCGGCTTTCTGCCCATTTGATTCTTGAAAACGCCGAGGCCAATCCATTCCTGGAACGCTTTTATCAAGACCCAGAACGCCACGCCTTACCCACGCAGCTATTTTTCCTGTTTCAACGCGTGGAGCAGTTGCGCTCTTTGAGCCAGCCTGACTTGTTTGGTGGTGTTAGCGTAGCGGATTTTTTTCTGGAAAAAGACCCGTTGTTCGCCAGGCTCACTTTGAGTGACGAGGAATTCAAGCTGTACCGCAATATGTACCAGCATTTACAACTACAAATCACGCCACCGGATTTGCTGATCTACCTGCAAACACCAGTAGATGCTCTGCTGAACCGCATCGAGACCCGAGGAATTGCGTATGAACAAGGCATTTCTCGTGGATATCTTGAGCGCTTAGCCAGCAGTTATAGTGATTTTTTCCACCACTACGAAACCGCGCCCTTGCTGATTGTGAACAACGAGCACCTGGATGTGGCCAGTAACGATGTGGCGCTGGATGTACTGGTGGAACGCATCGACCAAATGCGCGGACAACGTGAATATTTCAACCCGGACTTCAGTTAGCATTGGAGAGCATCGCTCCCCGTGCTACATTTCCGTTTTCGGAACAAAACAATATCCGCCATGCCAGAAATCGTCTTCAAAGGTAAGGAATATGTCTACAACCACCATCTGACGGTGTCGTACCGCCCGCTGGTGGTGGACAAGACCAAAGGCCTCGGCCCCGGCGACCTGGCCAGCAACCTCGTCATCCACGGCGACAACCTGCACGCGCTCAAAGCGCTGTTGCCGCGCTATGCAGGCAAGGTAGACTTGGTGTTCATAGACCCGCCCTACAACACCGGCAACGAAGGCTGGTGCTACAACGACAACGTCAACAGCCCCATCATGAAGGAATGGTTGTCTACAAATCCTGTAGATGGCGAAGACATGCTGCGCCACGACAAATGGCTGTGCATGATGTGGCCGCGGCTGGTGCTGTTGCGGGAGTTGCTGAGCGAAAGCGGCTCGATCTGGATGACGCTGGATGACAATGAAATCCATCGGGCGCGGATGGTAATAGATGAGGTTTTTGGGGCTGAGAATTTTGTGGCTCAAGTCGCTTGGCATAAAGTGTACAGCCCTAGAATGGATGCCTCAGGCTTGAGCAAAGACCATGATGTAGTGCTTGCCTACGCCAAAACCAAGACAGAAATGCAACTTGCCAACCCTGTGGTCGCGCAAAATGAAAAGCCGTTC
>JANYIK010000165.1 GCA_025362115.1 Methylophilaceae bacterium | reverse complement strand
GATTTCCACGGAATCACCATCACCGACACCCAAGGCATCCCGAATCTCCTTGGGAATCACCAAACGACCCTTGCTTGCAATTACGGCTTGCATAATAGACCACCTCCTTTCATGACATCATAACAAAATTCCCACCGGGTGGGAATTTTGTCCGGAGTTTGTGATAAATTTCTCAATTATGGGGCGATGAGTCTCCATGTCCAGCGGCCAATTTTGACCCGATGGCTTACCCTTTTGTAGCTTATGAGTTACACTACCCATGTGATTGAAGTCCTACGATACCAGACCAAAGACGGCAAGGAACCATTCACCGAGTGGCTTTTGTCGTTACGGGATAAACAGGCGCAAGCCAAAATTAGAGTACGCCTAAAGCGGTTGGAGGCGGGGAATTTCGGTGATTGTGATGCTGTTGGTGATGGGCTGCAAGAATTGCGGGAGCATCTCGGTGCTGGGTATCGAGTGTACTTCGGATGTTATGGAAAAACAGTTGTAATCTTGCTGTGTGGTGGTTCCAAGAAATCACAACCCGCGGATATAAAGACCGCCAAAGAATTCTGGGAAGATTGGAAACGGAGGCAAAAATGACCAAGTCACTAAAAGCGGCAGTATCTCATCATGATCGTGAAGTGGCTGAACTACGGGCAGATCGCGAGCTGGCTGTCGAATATCTAAAAGCTGCCATGGAGTCACTTGACAACCCTGAGGATCGCGCAGCGGGGCTCCTCGCCCTTCGTACCGTTGCCGAAGCTTACGGCGGCCTTGGAACAATCGCTACTGAAGCAGGGATAAGTCGTGAGGCGCTCTATAGGACGCTTTCAGCCAAAGGTAATCCCACATTAAAAACGCTGCTTGCGGTGTTAAAGGCGGTTGGAATGAAGCTCTCGGTGGAACCGGATCAGCGCGTGACAGCATAGGTAGTGCAACCAACCTTTACCAGGGTTGCCCCATAATCACCGCCAAGGGCATGTGGACTGGCGGCAGACGCGCCATCCAGATTGATTTCCACGGAATCACCATCACCGACACCCAAGGCATCCCGGATTTCCTTTGGAATCACCAAACGACCCTTGCTTGCAATTACGGCTTGCATAATTAGGCCACCTCCTTTCATGGCATCATAACAAGATTCCCACCTGGTGGGAATTTTAATGTGGTATAAATTGTGAGGAACCTCACATCTCCAACCCGGAAAAACAGTTTAAGGTAGGGTAGTCGTAACGGCTATATTGCTTATTCGGTTGGAGGTGATAGAGTTCTAAGTACAATCAGGCCACCTCAATTGAGACTGGATGGACTAAAGTCAGCAGCATTCACCGCTAGTGACAGGAAAGAAGAACATGATGAAACGCATATTTTTTGCATTGTTAATCTGCCTGTTGTCATCTTCGGTATCTGCCGCCGATAAAAAGGCGCAGGCCAAACCCAAGCGCAACCTGGAAACCAGCGCAGTGGCTACCCCCGCCGCCAACGAGCAGCGTGTTGCCTTGGTGATTGGCAATTCCGCCTATACCGGTTCTCCGCTCAAAAACCCGGTCAACGATGCCAAAGATATGGCCGCCAAATTACGTACGTTGGGCTTTGAAGTCATAGAGCGCAGCAACCTGCAAGCCAAGCAGATTGGCCGTACCTTGAGCGAATTCCGCAGCAAGCTCAGTCCCGGTGCGGTGGCGTTGGTGTTCTACGCCGGGCATGGTTTGCAGATCAAAGGCGAGAACTACCTGCCCGCAGTAGATGCTGACATTTCTGTCGAAGAAGACGTACCCAATCAAAGCCTGTCGGTGAAACAGATCATGGATGTACTGGAGACAGCCAAGACCCGGCTCAATCTGGTGTTTCTCGATGCCTGCCGCAACAATCCCTATGCCCGCAGCTTCCGCTCTGCCGCTGGTGGACTTGCCAAGGTGGAGGCTCCTTCCGGCACGCTGATCTCCTACGCCACCCGTCCCGGCAGTGTGGCAGCAGACGGTGACGGCAAAAACGGGCTTTATACCAGCAAACTGCTGATGCAGATGGATAGCCAGCAGCAAATCGAACTCTCGCTGAAAAAAGTGGTGACCGAGGTCAAAAAAGCCTCGGATGGCAGGCAGGAACCCTGGATGGAAGGCAGCATCGAAGGCGACTTCTGCTTTGCCGGGTGTGGCGGCAGTGGTACGCAAGTGGCCAGGATCGAAACCATCAACGTGCCGACCGGTGAAGACAACGCCCCCCGTGCCCGTGTTGAGAGTGCCGACGAGATCGAACAGCAATACTGGGACGGCATCAAGGATAGCCAACAGAAGAACGATTTTGAGGATTACCTGAAACAATACCCGAATGGCAAGCATGGTGTGCTGGCTAGGCAGAAGAGCAAAAAACTGGGTGCGCCACCAGCCCCGGTGCCATCGCAACAGCAAGCGGTCACGCCAGCACAAACGGTGCCCCCGCCCCCCGTTCAACAGCAGCAAGCAACAACGGTCAGTGCGGGCGGGGTCTTCAAAGACTGTCCGGATTGCCCGGAGATGATTCCCATCCCCGGCAAGAATTATGCGATGGGCAAATACACGGTCACTCAGGGGCAATGGAAGGCGGTTATGGGGAACAATCCAAGCAATTTCTCAGATTGTGGTGATAACTGCCCAGTTGAAAAGGTGAGCTGGAATGACGCGCAGGCATTTATCCAGAAACTCAACGCCAAGACCGGAAAGCAATACCGCTTGCCAAACGAGGATGAATGGAAATACGCCTGTGACGGGGGCAGCAGCCACGAGTATTGCGGCAGCGACGACATCAATGCGGTGGCATGGCACCACGACAACAGTGACGGTCGCATGCATCCGGTAGGCCAGAAGCAGCCGAATGGCTATGGTCTATATGACATGAGCGGCAACGTATGGCAATGGATGGATAACCTGTACGACAATCAGCATGATTGGCGCGTGGAGCGCGGTGGCTCCTGGAACTACTATCCGCAGCTCGCGCGCGCTGCCATTCGCGGCAGGTACGGACCGGCGAACCGCAACGACAACCTCGGGTTCCGTCTATCCAGGACGCTTCCGTAATGCAATGGAGGAAGCTTATGCCTTTTAACCTTTACGGCTTTACCCCCGCAGCGTGGGCAACGTGTTGCCCACGCGAACCCTGAATAAAGGGGTTTCCGGCGCATACCGCGAAGGTACGATGAAGCCGTGCCCACCCTACGAATACTTAATTTCTTCATTCCATTTGACGGGTTCCGTATAGCGGAATATCATTCGCCATGATTCATTCGTTCGCATGTGCAGATACCGAGGCGCTTTTCAATAGCCGATCCGCACCTCGATTCAAAAACATCGAACGGGTAGCACGGCGAAAGTTGCTCCAGTTGCACGCAGCAACTGTTTTACACAGTCTGACGGTGCCGCCGGACAACCAACTGGAGCCCTTGAAAGGCAATCGTAAGGGGCAACACAGCATACGCATCAATGACCAGTGGCGGGTATGTTTCCGGTGGCAGGAAGATGGCGCATACGATGTGGAAATTGTGGATTACCACTAGGCAAGTAGGAGCAAGACTATGGAACAACTGTTAGACGAAATTCATCCGGGTGAGATTCTGTTTGAGGACTTTATGAAGCCGATGGGCATTACTGCTCGGCAACTGGCGGCAGATATTGATGTTTCACCAAGCAGAATCAGCGATCTGGTACATGGCACCCGCCCCATCACCGCCGATACTGCTCTGCGCCTTGGACTGTTTTTCAAGATGGAGCCGCGCTTCTGGCTCAATCTCCAAAGCGAATACGACATGCGCACGGCGGTACGTAGCCTGCAAAGCACGCTCGCCCCTCGTATCAGGGTATTCCAGGCACCCGCCTGATTGCCGGGCAAGGCCAACACTGACGGTTGCCAGATCCATCTATACAAAAATTTTGACCCCCTCCGGCCAGAGCTGGCTTTCTGTTACCCGTAAAAACTGATTGTGATGTGAAGTAATTCATATAACATCCCTCATAACAGCAGTAGCATAAACCCCAAACAATCTACCTGTCGCTGCGTAAGCAATGAATCAAATTAAGCAACATATTGCTGTGATAATCTTGCTGACGCTGTCTGCGCTGGGCGTGCTGCTTGCCCAGCATTACGGGTTGTTTTCTCCGGTCAACAATGGGTATTTTGACCGTCTGGTACAAACCATACGCCACAGCAGCCCGCACCCGCTCCAGGAAGATGTGGTGATTGTCGCGCTGGATGAGGCGTATATCAACCAACGCAGTGAGCCGCTTGCCCTGATGCATGAAGACCTGGCGCGTTTTCTGGAAACCATGGCCACCGCCAAACCACGCGCCGTGGTGGTGGATATTGTGCTCCCCGCCAAGCCTTGGCGGCGATTGCAGCGGCGCGATGATCCGGATTTCAATTATGACTTGGTATTGTTGCAGGGATTGCTCAAGGCCAGCCGGAATACCCCTCTGATCTTGGCAAAAACCTGGGATGCGGCACACGGACGGTATCAGGAGATATTTCAGGACTTTGTTGCCGCTGCACAGCTGGGTACGGCTAACCAGCACGGGGTGCAGGCTTCATCCATTGTGTGCGCTGATGACGACGAGGTGATCCGCCATTTCCCCGATAACAACTGTCTGCCAGATCGCGGAGCGACCCCGGCGATCGTTTCCCGTACGTTGTTGCAGCTTGGGCGGCCGGGGACGGGAATGTCCCAGGGACTGGTTGATTTTAGCGTAGGCGAAGACTTTAGCCCGATCCCCCTGCAAGACTTGTTGACGGCACCCACTCCGGCTTTACTCAAACAACTGGCGGGCAAAGTGGTATTGCTGGGGCCGGTACTACCGCTGGAAGACCGGCACCGCTTGCCGGTGGCGCTGGTGCGCGGCAAGCTACAAGAGACTTACCAGCCGGGGGTAGTGTTCCATGCACAGGCCATTCGCTCCATGCTCAATGGTGGCCTGGTGCGTGAGCCGCCTTGGGTTGCCTCATTGCTGCTCACGCTGACGGGATTGGTGTTTTTGCTGGGGCGTTCTCTTTCCGTCAAGGCGGCGTGGCTGCTGGTTTACGTGTTTGCCACCGCGACGATGTCCTGGTGGGCGTATGGGCAACGCTTGTTTCTGCCGGTGGCGGGCGCTTGGTGCGTGGCGCTGGTTGCGTATGCACTCAAATCAGGGCTGGATTATCTGCTTGCTGACCGGGAACGCAAGCGCATCAGGCGTTCTTTTGGCGGGCTGGTCAGCCCCGATGTGATGCAGGCCATGCTGATGGGCACGATCAACCCCAATACGCGCGGAGAAAAGGTGTACGCCGTGGTGCTGTTTTCTGATGTCCGCGGTTTTACCACCTTAAGCGAGGCGCTACCGCCGCAACAAACGATTGCCTTGCTCAATGATTACCTTGGTGCGATGACGGAGATTATCCATGCACACCAAGGGGCAGTTATTTCATTCATGGGTGACGGCATCATGGCGGTTTTTGGTTGTCCCGCCGCGTTGCCGCATCCCGAACAAAACGCGTTGAATGCTGCGCAAGCCATGCTGTGGCACCTGGAAACATTCAATCAGGCGCATCAGGACACACCGCTCAAGATCGGGATCGGCATACATGCGGGCGAAGTCATGGCGGGCAATGTGGGGTCAGCTTCGCGCTTTGAATACACGGTGATTGGCGATGTAGTCAACGCGGCTTCGCGGCTGGAAGGGCTGACCAAAGACCTAGGGTATCCCATTGTATGCTCGGCCGCTGTGGCATCGCGGGTGCAGGTATCGCTGGCCGATCTGGGCAGCGTGCCGGTGCGCGGACGGAGTGAAATGCATTTGTTTGGCTTGAAATTTCATTAAGGGAGATAACGATGAGAAAACTGATACTTTGCCTGTGGTTTGTTATGTTTCCTGTTTATGCTGCCGATACGCCGGTCGGCCTAGTGCTGGATTTGCAGGGTAAGGCGACCATCAGGAATGGTGCGGTGCAAACTCCACTCAACATCTTGACCTATCTTTCCGATGGCTCGGAAATAAGCCTGGATGCGGGTAGCAAGCTGACAGTCACCCATTACGCCCAAAAAAACCAACAGTCGTTTACCGGATCGGTTCGGTTGTCTATTAAAGCCGATAGCATCAAGGTGTTAGAAGGCAACGCGGGTAAAAGCGTTTCCCTGACCGAAACCCAGATCGCCATGTCCAGCAAAGGCCTGGAAGGCAGACAACGACAGGCCGCACTGGTCATGCGCGGGTTCGGTGGAGGCGTGGTGATGTTACCTGCTAACCACACCTCGGTGCGGACGACGACCCCGGAATTCTCCTGGACACCGTTTGACGGCGACCCTGCACTCAAGGTGGTTATTTTCGATGATGAAGGAGAAGCGGTTTATACCGCCGAGGCCAAAGGCAGCCGTTATCCATTGCCGCAGGAAAAGGCGCTGACAAAAGGCAAGAAATACAGCTGGACGGTCATCCGTAAAGAGACTTCCGCAAGCGCCTCCTCCAGAAAGCAGCAATTCATGGTGCTCACGGACGAACAAGCCCAACTGGTGGAAAGCCAAAAGCCGACGGATCAGAGCAGTTTCGCAGACAAGCTGCTCTATGCCGGTTTGCTTGAGAATTTGTGGTTAAGGGATGAAGCCAAAATTTACTGGCAGTTGCTTGCCAAGGAACGGCCGGAAGATGAGATTTTGCGCAAAGCGGCTGAATGAACCCCCCGTAGTGCGGAAAAGCATGTCCTGAGCTTTGTCGAAGGGCGTAGCGCCTTCCGCCGTATGGATTTTGACATTCGGCAGATAACGCCTACGGCTCATCTGCCCTACGGGCTGACACTCAATTCTTTAATCAACCCCTCTACCGCTTGTGTGCGTAAGGCCATGTCTTCATGTCGCACGGTGGCACGCAGCTTGTCCGGCCCATTCATGCGATAAATCGGGCTTTTTTGCAGCAGCTTCAAAATCGCCTCAGGCTCCACCGGCGTGTCTTGCGAGAACTGTAATTGTATCGCTTCACCGCTGGCGTCTATCTTGTTAATCCCCAATGGTTTGGCCAATATACGCAATTTGTGGCAAGTCAATAATGCCTGAGTCTGCAGCGGCGGCAGGCCAAAGCGGTCTATCAGTTCTTCACGCAGTGCTTGCAGCGCATCAAGGTCGTTGCAGCTTGCCAACCGCTTGTACAGCACCAGCCGTTCGTGCACGTCGCCACAATAAGCGTTGGGCATCAAGGCCGGTATGTGCAAGTTGATCTCCGTCGTCACGCCCAACGGCGCGGAAAGGTCCGGTTCCTTGCCCGCCTTGAGCTGCTTGACGGCGTGACTGAGCATATCCGCGTAGAGCGCGAAGCCGATCTCGTGCATCTCGCCACTCTGGTTATCTCCCAGCAATTCGCCCGCGCCGCGTATCTCCAGATCGTGCATGGCAAGGTGGAAACCTGCACCAAGGTCTTCCAGCAGTTGTATTGCTTCCAGCCGTTTTTCGGCTTGCTTACTGACTTTCAGATCAGGATCAGTAAGCAGATAGGCATAAGCCTGATGGTGCGAACGTCCCACGCGGCCTCGCAACTGGTGCAGTTGCGCCAAACCAAAATTATCGGCGCGGTGGATGACGATGGTGTTGGCGGTAGGAATATCAATACCGGTCTCGATGATGGTGGTGCACAGCAGCAGGTTGAAGCGTTGGTGGTAGAAATCGCGCATCACCGACTCCAGCTCGCGTTCGCGCAATTGCCCATGCGCGACGGCGATGCGGGCTTCCGGCAGCATTTTTTCCAGCTTCTCACGCATAGAGTGAATAGTGTTGACTTCGTTATGCAGAAAGTAGACCTGCCCGCCGCGTTTAAGCTCGCGCAACACTGCCTCACGTATCGTGCCTTCAGACCAAGTAGTGACAAAGGTCTTGATGGAAAGCCGCTTCTGCGGAGGCGTGGCGATTACCGAGAACTCGCGCAAGCCTTCCATCGCCATGCTCAAAGTGCGGGGTATGGGCGTGGCAGTGAGGGTAAGCACATCCACCTCGGCACGCATGGCCTTGAGCTGTTCTTTTTGGCGTACGCCAAATCTATGTTCCTCGTCCAGAATCACCAGTCCCAGGTTCTTGAACTTCACGTCTTTTTGTATCAAACGGTGAGTGCCGATGATGATGTCTATCTTGCCTGCGGCCAAGCCTTCCAGCGCCTCGACCTGTTCTTTGGCGCTGCGAAAACGCGAAATCTCGGCAATTTTTATCGGCCATTCGGCGAATCTATCGCTGAAATTGTTAAAGTGCTGCTCCGCCAGCAAAGTGGTGGGGACTAATACCGCCGCCTGCCTGCCGCCCATTACTGCGACAAATGCCGCACGCAACGCCACCTCGGTCTTGCCAAACCCCACGTCACCGCACACCAGCCTGTCCATGGGGCGGCCGGATTGCATGTCGTTGATGACCGCCTCGATGGCGGACTCTTGATCGGGCGTTTCTTCAAACGGGAAACCATCGGCAAAGCGCTCATAATCCGCCAAGCCAAGCTTGAATGCATGACCCACTCGTGCCGCCCGCTGTGCGTAGAGATTGAGCAATTCGGCAGCGGTGTCGCGAATCTGCTTGAGTGCCTTTTTCTTGGCTTTTTCCCACTGGCCACTGCCCAAACGGTGCAACGGTGCAGATTCGGCCGGACCGCCAGAATAGCGCGAGATGAGGAAAAGCTGCGAAACCGGCACATAAAGCTTGTCATCGCCTGCGTATTCCAACAGCAAAAACTCGGTTTCACCCTCGCCAAAATCCAGATTCACCAGCCCACGGTAGCGCCCCACGCCATGCTGTTCGTGTACCACCGGGTCATTCGCCCGCAACTCCGCCAAATCCTTGAGCATGCCCTCTGTGCTACGTGATTTTTCGCGGCGTCGCTGTTGGCGGACTTGTGCGGGGTAGAGTTCGGTTTCGGTGATGACAACTAACGTCTCGCCCCCTCCCCTTTTGAGGGGGAGGGTTGGGGTGGGGGTGACCACATTTCGACCCCCATCCCAACCTTCCCCCTGCCTGGGGGAAGGAGTTGCGAAGCCCGCTTGTACCGGGGCAACCCCCAGCATCAAGTGCGCTTCGGCGGCAACAAAATCCTGCCAGCTCTCGCAGGCATGAGACTCTAGTCCATGCTGGGTGAGTAATTGGATAAGCGTTTCACGTCTGCCCAAGCTTTCGGCAATCAGCAAAATGCGGCCTTTATGGTTTTTTACGAAAGCTTTAAGTTTCGCTAACGGGTCTGGATCGCGGCGATCTATGCCGATGTCGGGCAGCGCTTTTTTTGTTTCCGTTTCTGCCAAAGCGATGCGCGGATACTGTTTGATGGCCTTGAAAAAATCGTCTACCGCCAGCATCAGCAAGTCCGGTGGCAATATGGGGCGCTCAGGATCATAATTCAGCAATCTATGCCGCGAGCGCGTCTCCATCCAAAAACTTTCTGCGGCCAGATTCACGTCGCCATGCGTACACAACACAGCGTTTGCCGGCAGGTAGTCGAACAAGGTATCGGTGGTTTCAAAAAACAATGGCAAATACCATTCTGCCCCGCCAGGAGCCAAGCCGTTGCTCACATCCTTGTAAATACGCCGACGCGAAGGGTCACCTTCAAATACCTCACGGAAGCGCTGGCGGAAACTGGTAATGCCGGTTTCATCCAGTGGAAACTCGCGCGCTGGCAGCAAGCGGATTTCGCCCACCGGATACAAACTGCGCTGGGTATCCACGTCAAAAGTACGCAAGGTTTCAATTTCATCATCGAACAGGTCTATGCGATACGGCACAGCACTGCCGGTAGGGAATAGGTCTATCAACCCGCCACGCACGCTGAATTCACCAGGGCTTATCACCTGGCTGACGTGCGCGTAACCCGCCTTTGCACACTGTTCGCGTAGTGCGTCCAAATCCAGTTTGTCACCTTTTTTCAGCATAAACGTGCGTGCCGCCAAGTAAGACTGCGGTGGCAAGCGCATCAAGGCGGTACTCATGGGCAACAGCAGAATGTCGCAAGCGGCTTGACTGATATGGTAGAGGGCAGCGAGTCTCTCTGAGACCAAGTCTGGATGCGGTGAGAACTGGTCGTAAGGCAGGGTTTCCCAATCCGGCAGCAAATAGGTAGCGAGTTGCGGCGCGAAATAGCGGATTTCCTCCACCAGCCTTTGTGCGTCGTGGGCATTGGCGGTGAGCACTACTAAAGGCGCGGCGCATTCAGCCTTGAGCGTAACGCATAGCAAGGCATCCGCCGAGCCATGCGGGAGGGAGATACGTTTAGAGGAACCAGCTTTAGGAATCATGAAGGCGCACATTATAACGTGCGACGATATCCATACAGGCAACAAAAAAGCGCCCTTGGGCGCTTTTGTTTAAGAGTTCCGAACTATCTAGAACCTCACGTCATTCCGGCGGAGGCCGGAATCTAGTCAAACATCCACGGAGTTAAGCGAGACTATGCAGCCCTCATCTGACTTGACTGGATTCCCCCTTGCAGGGCGCATAGTCACATGCATGTGACTATCGTTTCGCAGGCATGCAACATGTTGCATGAAATCCCTGCTACACCCTCCGCCGGAATGACAGCAATTCATCTTTATAGGCAATTAAAACTTCAGCAACTTGCTGATTTGCATTTCGGCTTCCGCCCAAAATGCACTGGGGTCGCCCACAAAACCATTGCGTTCAGCAATGTAATACGCTGCCACCTCTACCAT
>JANYIK010000162.1 GCA_025362115.1 Methylophilaceae bacterium | reverse complement strand
GCAGACTTTAATCGCGGCATTACGCGCAGGACTCAAGCAAAATCAATGGCGATTGGCCGATTCTTCAACGGCAATACAGCCGCTGATCATCGGCAGTAACGACGAGGCGCTATACCTAAGTGAGCGATTGTTGGAACAAGGAATTTTGGTGCCTGCCATCCGCCCACCGACGGTGCCAAAAGGCACGGCGCGGCTGAGAATTTCTCTATCTGCTGCCCACACTTTGCAAGACGTGGATAAACTGACTAAGGCGCTGAATGAGCTTGCACATTGAGTCTTTAGGCCAAGGACGTGATCTGGTTTTGCTGCACGGCTGGGGCATGCACGGCGGGGTGTGGCATCCGGTCAAGGAAAATTTGGCGGCGCGTTTCCGTTTGCACATCGTGGATTTACCCGGGTTTGGTGAAAGCACAACAATAGCGCCATACACTTTGCCGCATTTGGTCGAGGTCATTGCGGCACAAGTACCAGAAAAAATCGCTTTGTGCGGATGGTCTTTGGGCGGGCAGATCGCCTTGCAATGGGCGTTGCAGCGACCACAGCACATCGTAAAAATGGTGCTAGTGAGTACTACACCGCGCTTTATCCGCGAACCCGCTTGGGATCATGGCATTGCGCTGGACGTTTTTCGTCAGTTTGCTGATGGCGTGACCGCTGATTATGTGCCCGCCATAACGCGATTTTTGAGCTTGCAGGCGCAGGGTGGCGAAGATGCGCGTGACACGATTCGGGAGTTGAAACGGCATTTTTTTCAGCGTCCAGCGCCTATGCCGCAAGTCTTGCAGGCCGGGTTGGATATTTTGTTGAACACCGATTTACGCGCTGAAGTTGGCCGCATCAATACCCCAAGCTGCGTGATGCATGGCGGGCGTGATCGTATTGCGCCAATGGCAGCGGGCGAGTGGTTGGCGCAAGGCTTAGGCAAAGCCGAACTTCATGGGTGCGAAAATGCTGCACACGCTCCATTTTTGTCGCATCCAACTTGGTTTGTAGAGCGATTAACTGAATTTTTGGGGCGTGCTAAATAACAACCACGTCATTCCCGTGCAGGCGGGAATCCAGCTCAGCCCAATACGGGCGACATGGCATCATTGCACTCCGTTGATGTTTGGCTGGATTCCGGCCTGCGCCGGAATGACGAGTGGGAAAAGTATATGAGCGACGAGTATCAACTAGATAAAAAGCGTGTGCGCCTATCGTTTGGCCGTGCGGCGCATACTTACGACCAATCTGCCGTGTTGCAGCGCGAGGTGGTGCAACGTATGTTGTCGCGCCTAGAGGTGGTGGCGCTTAAGCCACATGCCATATTGGACGCGGGTTGTGGCACGGGTTCTGGTGGTCGCAATTTGGCTAGACACTATAAAAAAAGTAGCATCACCAGCTTGGATTTTGCGTCGCCTATGCTGCAAGTGGCGCGGTTGCAGCAGCACTGGTTGTCGAAGTTGTTTGCCCCGCAAGCATTCATTTGCGGTGACATCGAAGCCATGCCGATACAAGCGTTGAGCCAAGACTTGGTATGGTCTAATCTCGCGCTGCAATGGTGCAACAATCTAGATGCGGCGTTTAGCGAAATGCATCGCGTATTGCGTCCGGAAGGCTTGCTGATGTTCAGCACTTTTGGCCCCGATACTTTGAAGGAATTGCGACATTCGGCAAGTGTTGATGGGCATACCCACGTCAGCCGCTTCATTGATATGCACGACATTGGCGACGCGCTGATACGCGCCGGATTTTCAGCGCCGGTGATGGATGTGGAATACTTCACTTTGACTTATGAGAGTGCTATAGCTGTGATGCGCGACCTCAAAGCCATAGGCGCACACAACGCCACCCAAGGCCGTTCTCATGGGTTGCAAGGACGAGCATTTTTACAAAACCTGAACGCGCAATATGAGCGTTTCAGGCAAGCCGACGGCAAGCTACCCGCGACCTACGAAGTAGTTTATGGTCACGCTTGGAAGCCGCAACCCAAGACGATACTGCCAGATGGCGCACAACCGATACAATTTCGACAACGACAACGACCATGACCAAAGCCTATTTCATCACAGGTACTGATACCGGCGTAGGCAAAACTTACGTCAGCTGCGCTTTGCTGCGTGCTTTGGCAGCCGAAGGCAAGCGCGTGCTGGGTATGAAGCCGGTGGCAGCGGGTTGTGAACTTATCGGCGATCAACTCATCAGTGATGACGTGCGACAGCTACAAGCCGCTAGTAATGTGCAAGCGTCCTTGGATGTCATCAATCCCTATGCATTTGAACCGCCAATCGCCCCTCATATCGCCGCCCAGCAAGCGGGCATAGAGATTCAATTGTCGCGTATCGTACAAGCATTCAACACATTGCAAGCCCAAGCCGACGTGGTCATCGTAGAAGGTGTGGGCGGATTTTGCGTGCCATTAAACGCTACTGAAGATACCGCGGATCTAGCTGTGGCACTGGATATTCCGTTGATCCTGGTGGTGGGCTTGCGCTTGGGGTGTTTGAATCACGCCTTGCTCAGCGTCGAAGCTATCGCATCGCGTGGTCTCACGTTGGCGGGTTGGGTGGCGAATCATATAGATGCCAACATGCAATCTCAACAAGAGAATATCACTGCCTTGCAGCAACGCATCGCCGCGCCCTTGGTTGCGCGACTGCCAGTTCAGCCAGTAGCCGGTGAGGTGAAATTTTCCCTTGCCAAAATGTCATAATCAGACTATAAAATCGGGGCTGGCAACTACACAGAACAATGCGGGTATAACAAAGGATGGAGTGCTATGAACAATAAATTTCAATCGTTAACGCAATACCTGACATTACGTAACCAGTTTTTTATGGTCTCCGCCGTGGCTGTGGCGGTGTTTGCTATCCGCCTGTTTGAATCGGCGATGCCTATCGTGATAGTACTGCTGGTGTTGAATGTCTGGATCGCGCAATGGTTTGGTATAAACGCACATCGCCGCTCCGAGGCCATCGCCAAGGCCCTGCAAGTGATGGCGGCCGGCGATATATCGCAAAAATTCGAGCTTAACGGCAAGGATGACTTTGCGCTACTAGCCAGAGAATACGATAAGGCGCGCCTGGGTACGGCTAACTTGATTCAGAACGTGCGCGATACCGCCTTGGAATTGGACGGCGCGTCAGAAGAGATGAGCAGCATCGTGATGCGCGCCGAAGCGGCCATTTCCAGCCAAGGAGATCATACCAATCAGATTGTGGAGAGTATTTTGCAATTGGCGGATCACACCAAAGCGGTCTCGGCTCAAGCCAAGGAAGTGGTGGAGACAGCGCGTGAGGCCAATAATGCGGCGGTGAGCGGTAGTCAAGTGGTAGGTAAGACCATTAGCTCTTTGGAGCATATTTCTATTGACGTGCGCGGTATCGCAGATTCTATCGGGGCTTTGCAAGAGGAAATCAGCAAGATTGGCTCGGTGATGCAGGTGATACGCGAGATTTCGGAACAAACCAATCTGCTAGCCTTGAATGCTGCGATTGAAGCTGCGCGCGCTGGTGAGGCTGGGCGGGGCTTTGCGGTGGTGGCGGATGAGGTGCGTAATCTGTCGCAACGTACCGGAAAGTCTACAGAAGAAATTGGCAAAATTATTGCCAGCTTGCAGGACAAAGCACAGATGGTTTCCAAGACGGTACAGGAAAAGCAGGAAGAGGCGATTTCAGCCGGAGCCAATGCTAAAGAGGCCGATAAAGCGTTGCATGGGATTGTCAGTTACATTGAAACTATTGTTGGCATGACAGATACCATCGCCACCCTTGCGGCGAATCAGGAATCTGCCACTAGCGGCATTACCGAAGCCGCCAACTACATTGGCGCGCTGTCCAGCAAGACGGCGGAAGAGGCTGGAGCGTTTAACAGCATGTCGCAAAATGTGCGAAACAAGGCACAGAACCTCAACGGGTTGGTCTCTAAGTTCAAGCTGTAAGAGAGTCGGAAACTACATAACAAAAACGGCAGCCAAGGCTGCCGTTTTTGTTATGAGTACCCCTGAAATCATGCCGCCTGTAGTGGGATGTCGTGTTTTCTTTGCTTGATTTTTTATACGTATACAGGGCGTTGCGGTTAACCAGAGCGGAATTATACTGCAAATACGATGTTGTCTATTAAGCGCGTCTTTCCTAGCTTGGCCGAGCTCAATACGACCAAATCGCGGTCATGGTCTCGCGGGGTTTGCAGCGTATTTGCCGAGCGCACGGCAACATAATCTACCTGCCAACCTAGCTGCGTGAGGGTTTGTGTAGTTTGTGCTTCCATCGCGGCAAAATCGTGTCGCCCACCTTGTACCGCCTGCACCACCTGCTGTAGTGCCTTGTAAAGCCGAGGCGCTTCCATTCTTTCTGCCGGTTTCAGGTAACTGTTGCGCGAACTCATCGCCAGGCCGTCCTGCTCACGCACGGTCTCTCCCTTCAAGATTTCAATCGGCAAAGCCAATTGTTCGACCATATGGCGAATGATGTGCCATTGCTGAAAGTCTTTTTGGCCAAATACCGCGACTTGCGGCCGCACGATGTTGAACAGCTTTAACACTACCGTTGCCACGCCGTGAAAATGCCCGAGGCGCACAGCGCCGCTTAGTTGGTCGGCAATTTCCGGCAGCGCGATGAGCACGTCCTGTGGCTGTGGGTAGAGCGCTGTCTCATCCGGCGTGAATACTACATCGCAGCCGATTTCTTGCAGCTTTTCGCAATCCGCTTGGAGAGTGCGCGGGTAGCTGGCCAAATCTTCGTTGGGGGCAAATTGCAGGGGATTGACGAAGATACTGCTGACCACGCAGTTGCCGCGTTGTTGCGCCAGGTTGACCAAAGAAATATGGCCTGCGTGCAGATTGCCCATCGTTGGCACGAAGGCGATGCGGGCTTCTTGGGCAAGCCGCGCACGCAATTCCGGGATGGTGGAAATGATGTCCATCAGAAGCTATGTTCTTTGGCCGGAAAGCTGGCATTCTTCACCGCTTGCACATAGGCACTCAGTGCTTCGGGAATGCTATTGTTTTCGTGTAAAAAATTGCGCGTGAATTTCAGTGTTTTGCCCGGATACATGCCCAACGCATCGTGCAGTACCAACACTTGCCCGTCGCAATCTATTCCGGCACCGATACCGATAACGGGGACGCTGAGTTGCTGTGACATCTGTTTTGCCAGTGTGGCTGGCACCATCTCCAGCACCAGCATACTGGCACCGGCTTGTTGCAAACTCAAAGCGTCTTTCAGTATTTTCTCGGCGGTGTCCGCATCCCGTCCCTGTACTTTGTAGCCGCCCAACTGGCGCACTGATTGTGGCGTAAACCCCAGATGCCCACACACGGCAATGCCGCGCTGTACCAGATAACGTACTGTTTCGGTTTTGGCACCTTCCAGCTTGACCATGTGCGCTCCGGCATTGATCAAGTCGTTGGCATTATCCAGCGCCAAATCCAGCGACTGGTCGCTGCCATAGGGCATATCGGTGATGATGAATGCCGATTTTGCCCCTGCCGCGACGCAATCGGTGTGGTACAGCATGTCCTGCATCGTCACGCCTAAAGTATCTTTGCCGCCCTGCAATACCATACCCAGCGAGTCGCCGACCAGCAACACCTCCACGCCAGCAGCTTCCATCAGCGTAGCAAAGCTGGCATCGTAGCAAGTGAGCACGGCGATTTTTTCGCCGCGGGTTTTCATTTCTTGTAGTTGTTTTAATGTCATACCGAGCTTAATGTTTGAAGTAATTCGCCACAGTGCCTTCCCATGCCTGGTCTATGACTAAATCCATGACTAAATCGCAATTCAGATTGGTTTCGTTATCCTCCAGCGCCAGCATTCCCGCCTTGGTAAAACGCTCGTCACGGAAAGCGGCAGTCAACTGATTGAGCAAACTCTGCTTGTAGCCGGTGTCGCTGGAACCCGCCAGGTGTAAGCCTTTGGTTTCCATCACCACCATGCGTGAGCGTTGCTCATCATCAAGTCGCGCAAATACAAAATCGGGATACACCTTGTGGCGCTTCCAGCCTTGCAGCCCGTATTGGGTGCGAGCGACGTTGCGATGCCACCAGTGCAAAGCCGCTTGACCATCCAGATAGCACGCAAAATCACGTTCCAGCCCGCTATCCGTCAGCGCGGTCAATGCCGGTTGAAACAGGCTTTTTTCGACGGGATGACCATCCTTGCGGGTCAGCGTTTGCGGCTCGCCTGCAAGCGGTAGAGCAAAATCCTCAGGAATTTCGTAGTCCTGCTTGTCGGCACGCAAGGCAAACTCAATGCGGCCTGCCGCAACCCCGGCGGAAAATACCTCCATCGCCAGCCGGTCGCGCTCGGCTACAACATCCACGCGCAAGCGCTCCAGCAGTGATGCGCTGGTAGTGGCCAGCTGGGTTTCGCTATAGCGTTGTAACAAGCGCTTTACCACTGCATCCACCCACGTCCATACCCACCACGCATTGGGGGCAATATCCAGCAAGCCGCGCACCAGTCGCGCACGATCCAGTCGTTGCGTCAGGCTGACAACGGCTTCTGAAGCAAAACTATCCTCGCGCTGCAACACCTCCAGCGTAATATCAAAACGCTGCGCCTGAATGCCAGAAACGCCCGGCATCCACGCTGTAGCAAGCTTATCGGGGTTGAGTTGTGACCAATCCAGTTGAGCGATGATGTCACTTTCATAGCACAGTTCGCGCCGCTGGCCTCCCTCGCCCCTTGTGGGAGAGGCTTGGCCTGTCCTGAGTTTGTCGAAGGAGGGTGAGGGGTTATCAATCCAAGTCACCCTCGGCAGAAAAATCCGCAGTTTCTCAAAACCTGCACGGCGTTTGAATGGTACCAGCTTGGCCGTTTCCTGGTCACTGCCACCGGTCACGTTCAGTGCCAAATCGCCCATACCTTCGGTTTCCAGTGATTTTTTAATGGCCTTAATTACCTCGCCGGTCTGTGCATCGTGGCACAGCACATAACAGCTATCCAGCGCGGGTTTGCCGGTTTTCAGCACATGCGGCTGGCGCAAAATGCGCCCGGTCAATTGCGTCATCGCCCCCACCGCGCGACCCGCCGCCAATGCGCACAACACATAGGCAAACGGGCAATCCCAGCCTTCCTGCAAGGCCTGCTTGGTAATAATGGCGCGAATCTGGCAGGCGGGTGAAAGCAGGGCGATATTCTCTGGCTGTTTCAGATCATCCTTGTCGGATGTTTTAATGGCAATCTGCGCTTCGGCAAAGCCCAGTTGCATCAAATACGCCTTGGCATCCTCGGCGTGGATAAACCCCGCATCGCGCAACTCCTTGCCGGTACGTTCCACCTGCACCAGCAAAATCGGGCGAATGTAACGGCTGGTTTCCGCCTGCAATTGCGAGGCTTCCTGCTGCAAGGCATCCAGTTGCGTTATGGCAGAAGTCAGGCAACTCTGCCAATCCGGCCAGCCGCGCACATCCACATGAATCGGCAGCTTGATCATCTCGGCATCATCCAGGTCAGTGCCACGCACATCGACCAGAATATTCGAGCCGCTGTTTTCCCTCACCCCAACCCCCCTCCCGCCTGCGGGCGAGGGGCTTGCAACCCGCGGTGTCGCCGAAAGCTCCAGCATAAAGCATGGGTTAAAGCCATCCAGCGTGCGCAAGGCGTTTTCTGTATAGGCGTGATGCCCCTCGTCGATCACAATCATGGGCTGCACCAGCCGCAACACATTGCCCAGCGAGCTCTTGATAATGCTGCCTTTTTGCCGCCGCGCCGCGTCCTGATCCTGGCCAAATGCGGCATACACATCCAGATTAGGCAAGGCTTGCAGCAAATCCCAATTACCCTCGATGTCATCCTCGCGCGGGGTAAAGCCCAGCACGTTGCCGCGGTCGCGGAAAGCCTTAAGTTTTCTTTGCGCCTCGTCCTTACGCGCGGCGGATTGCAGCATCAGCAGCATCACGCACAAATGCGACTCCACATCCAGCCGCGAAATCGGCGAATCTTTCTCCAGGATTTTCACCCGCCCAGCACCCGCCACGTTCAGCATCTGCCGGTAAGGATGGTCGCGGTCGGACAAGGTTTTCAGCGTCTGCCGGTAAATCGCCTCGTTCGGCACTATCCACAACACCAGCCCCGCGTGCTGGTTGAGGTAACCGGAAAACACCTTGCCCACGCTGGCTGCCGCCAGTAATGTTTTGCCACCGCCAGTGGGTACTTTCAGGCACACGTTAGGAATTGCCCGTTCAGCCCCGTCAAAGCGGCTGGAATGCGGCTGATTGGCGAAGGTGGGAGGTAGCTTGTCTGAGGCTTTCAGCGCGTTCCAGGCCTTTTGGGGGAAATCGGAAAGCTCGCGCATCGCGTCTTCCATGCCTTCCATCGCGCGCAAGGCATTCATCGCGGCTTCAGATTGCGCCTTGTGCTTTTTCAGCTCCGCCAGATACTCATCCAGCCGTGCCAGTACATTGGCTTGGAAAGGTTTGAGCTGCGTATTGCCAAGTTCATCCTGTACCACGTGGCGGCGCGGCTGCCAGAAGATTTTGCGGTCGCGTTCGATTTGTTGTTTGAACGTGGCATTTTTTACCTGTTGAGAATGCACCACATCCAAGCGATAAATCAACTCTAAATCATCAATCCGGTTTTTCAGGCGCAAAAACTGGGTGCCATCCATGCCTTCGGCATCCACTGCCAGATCAATATCCGATTCATGACGCTGTGAACCGCGTGCACGTGAACCATACACCCACACGGCCTCGATACCGGGGAAAGTATCAAAAACCCCGTGCAACTTGGCAATGGTTGCCTGCGGTAGACCAAATGCGAGATCGCCGGATACCGTCACGCTTGTAACACCTCCAGCAAGCGCCGGAAATGTGGCAAGGCATGCGTTCGCACATAGGCAGCT
>JANYIK010000154.1 GCA_025362115.1 Methylophilaceae bacterium | reverse complement strand
AATTTCCCAAAAAGCGTTGAAGGAAATGAGAAATGGTGTGGCGTTACTCCAATGTTATTTCAAGTTGAATATAATCCGAACACAACTGTAGCGCACTGCGTTTATCATAAAAAAAGGGACTGTGTCGCGTGGTTTAATGATGCATTTCCCTTTGGTAAAATTGCAGGAGCCACAATACTCGGATGCCATAAAAATCCTGAGTACGATAATGATGAAGATGAGTAGCCAAGCCCGGTAGGGTGGGCAACTAGTTGCCCACGCGTTAGATACTCACCATCATTCGCCAAAACCGACCTCAACTTTCGGTGATTCCATCGCCCAATTTTTACCATAAACACCCGCTTCAACATAACGGTGAAAAGAAGAATAAGGCCAATCCTTCACCTGTTCTACCAAGCCATGTTTAACAGGGTTGTAATGCAGGTAATCCATGTGCCGCTCAAAATCTGCTTCATTGCGAATCTGGTGTTCCCAATAACGACGCTGCCATAGCGTTGATTCGCGGTGCTTGGTTTTGGAATCGTTCATCCATTCGGTTTTATGTAATTGTTCGCCACAGGCAAGTGTGACAGATCGTTTGATTTGTTGCCAACGCAAGGAGAAACACGCATCATCTAGGGGTAGAGTCCAAATCGTGTGCACATGATCCGATAATAACACCCAAGCATCAATGACAAAAGGATGTTGCCTGCGAATCTTGGTGATGGCTTCACGTAGGGCAGTGCGGACATGGTCATTGCACAGAAGTTCGCGGCGTCTATAAGTCACAACGGTGAAGAAGTAGGTGGCTCCAGAAGTGTTGGCGCGACGGTAACGGGGCATGTGGTTATTTTAGCTGCCTATCCGCGTGGGCAACAAGTTGCCCACCCTACAAAGCCAAGTATGGGAAACTTCTTGCCCACGCAGTACAATGCGCTTGTCACTCATTAGGAGATCATCATGACTGCCATCGCTTTTACACAATTTCGCAAGAAACTTGCAGATGTTGTGCAGCAGACCATTGAAACCAGAGACCCGTTGCATGTCACCAGGGCTTCAGGTGAGGGGGTGGTGTTGATACCTGAAAACGATTGGTCTTCCATCATGGAAACTTTGCATGTGACATCCTCGGTAGCCAATGTGAAGAGGCTGAAGGCGGCGCACGATGAGATAGAGACCGAAATTGCCAGACGACAATCTGCTTGAGGTTTTTTGGACTAAACAAGCCAAGGAGGATTTGGCTTTCTGGAAAAAGAATCAGCCCAAAACACTTACAAAAATTGAGGCATTGATTGCACAGTGTCGCGCTGATGCCTTTCATGGTACAGGCAAGCCGGAAGCGCTGAAATATGAATGGCAAGACTATTGGTCGAGGCGAATTACGGGCGAACACCGCTTGATATATCGCGTGGAAAGTGGAGTTTTGTACATCGCACAATGCCGCTTTCACTATTAGGTAACTAATTCCAGTAGCGTGGCTGCGTTGCTCGCCATCCTTGTACTGTAATACCTTTCTTACCAAAATCCATCAACACTGCACCGTCTATATCTGACCGATAAATTGTGCTTCCCAGCCCTTGATAGCGCTCCACGATCTCTGCTTTCGGATGCCCGAAACGGTTGCGGTAGCCTGCGGTAAAAACCACTATCGAAGGATGTACTTGCGTCACAAACTCAGGCGTGGAGGAAGTCTTGCTGCCGTGGTGTGGTGCTATCAATACATCACTACGTAGCGATTCTGTGTTTTTCTCCAGCAGTTCAAGCTCGGAAACTCTTTCAATATCTGCCGGCAATAGCAAGCTGCCAAACTGGCTGGTGATTTTCAGCACACAGCCACGGTCATTGTCTTTTACTTTGCCATCCTGATAGCTTTGCCAACCGGGGTGCAGCATGTCGAATTGCACCCTGTCCCATTCCCAGTGCTGGCCTGCAAAACAACGGCGCGAATTTTTGGCGGCAAGCAGAATCGGGCTATTTTCAGGCAGTGAAGAGGCGAACCAATTAACGGGAAGTGCTTCCATGATGGAACTAGCACCACCACTGTGGTCGTTGTCGTTATGGCTGACAATAAAACCATCCAGTTGTTTGATGCCTTGGCTGCGTAAAAAAGGCACGATGACGCGGTTGCCGCTGTCGGCATCGGAGGAGAACTGCGGTCCGGCATCGTAGAGCATTGCATGATGCGCGGTTTCTACCAGTATGCTCAAGCCTTGGCCGACATCCAATACGCTGACGCGCATTTCGCCTGTGGCAGGCTTTTCAGGCATCAGGAAAAATAGCGGGATGCAGAGAAAACCCCCTAACCAACGTGCCGGAAAGCCGCGTGGTAGCAACATCCACAACACGCCAAGCGTCGCCAGCAATACTGCCCACCAGGCTGGGGCGTGTTGTTGCCACACGGCCAGCGGTGAGGTGCTTAACCATTGCAGTAAACCCATACACCAAGCCATCAGTTGATGTGCTAACACCAGAATAAAATCAAACGGCAGCACCGCGCCTAGTAAAGTGAGTGGGGTGATAACCAAGCTTACCAAAGGAATGGCGAAGGCGTTGGCGAGGGGTGAGATGATGGATGTTTGCTGAAACAAGCCGAGAATGAGCGGTACTGAACCGAGTGTCACAGCCCATTGGGTGGTGAGCGCTTCTCGTAGCCAATGCGGGCGCGCGACTCGTCCTGCACTGGCGTAACAGATGACAGCCACCGCGCCAAATGAGAGCCAGAATCCGGGAGCGAGTACTGCCCAAGGGTCTAGCAATACGGTGACGGCTAATGCCCAAGCCAGAGTAAGCGAAATGGAGACGTTTTTGCCCGACCACAACGCCACTGCGACGACCGCCAGCATATACACCGTGCGTTGGGTGGGGACGGAGAATCCGGCAAGCAGGGCGTAGCCCAGCGCTACCAGCACGCCGACGATGGTGGCAGCTTTGCGCGCAGGCAACTTGAGACTTAAACGAGAACGTCGCCACAACGCATGGGTGAAGGCAAAGAACAAACCGGAAACCATGGTGATATGCAGGCCGGAAATGCTGATGAGGTGGGTGATGCCAGTGCGCAGAAAAACATCCCAATCGGCGCGTGGGATGTTGCTGTCGTCGCCTATGGCGAGCGCTCGCAGGACGGGTTCGTACGGCTGGTTGGGCAGGGCAGACTGCATACGGTCACGGATGTTTTCGCGCAGATGCTCTATCCAGTAAGCCGGGCGTAGCACCATTGCTTGTAGGCGGCGATTCTCCGCGTCGTTGCGGATGTAACCGGT
>JANYIK010000148.1 GCA_025362115.1 Methylophilaceae bacterium | reverse complement strand
ATCCGCACCTGCATTGGCGGCAGGCAATGCCATGATATTCAAACCCAGCGAAGTCACGCCACTTTCAGTTATGAAGTTAGCCGAAATCTATACCGAAGCTGGCTTGCCAGATGGAGTGTTTAACGTGTTGCAAGGGCGTGGACATGAAGTTGGCGCTTGGTTGACTGAGCATCCTAGTATCGAGAAAATCTCTTTCACCGGCGGCACGGTGACCGGCAAAAAAGTCATGGCGAGCGCCTCAAGTTCTACATTGAAAGACGTAACGATGGAGTTGGGTGGGAAATCGCCACTGATTATTTTCCCCGATGCCAATATGGATCGCGCCGCAGACGTGGCGATGATGGCTAACTTTTATAGCTCCGGCCAGGTCTGTACCAATGGCACGAGGGTGTTCGTGCATCGTGCCAACAAACAAGAATTTGAACAGAAGATTTTCGAACGGATAAAGCGCATTCGACTGGGTGACCCGCTTAATGAAAATACTAATTTTGGTCCTTTGGTGAGTGTGGCACATATGGAAAACGTGCTGCGCTATATAGCGCTTGGAGTAAAAGAGGGTGCGCGGTTGCTGGCTGGTGGGGCGCGCGTGATAGAGGGTGCATTGGCGCACGGCAACTATGTGCAACCCACCGTATTTACTGACTGTACCGACGATATGACGATAGTACGTGAAGAGATTTTTGGTCCCGTGATGAGTATCTTGCTCTACGATGATGAAGACGAAGCCATTCGCCGCGCCAATGACACCCACTATGGCTTGGCGGCAGGCGTGATGACGGAAAATTTAAGTCGCGCGCACCGTGTGATTCACCAATTGCAAGCAGGAATTTGCTGGATCAACACTTGGGGTGAATCGCCTGCGGAAATGCCGGTGGGCGGCTACAAACAATCAGGAGTCGGGCGCGAGAACGGGCTAATGACGCTGCAAAACTACACGCGAGTGAAGTCTATTCAAGTAGAGTTGGGTTCTTATACTTCTGTCTTTTAATCAGTATGGTTGAATTCGATTACATCATTATAGGCGCGGGTTCGGCGGGCAATGTGCTGGCGACACGCTTGACTGAGGATGCAGACGTAACGGTGCTGCTATTGGAGGCGGGCGGACCGGATTACCGTCTGGATTTTCGCACCCAAATGCCTGCGGCATTGGCGTATCCATTGCAAGGGCGGCGCTACAACTGGGCGTATGCGACTGACCCAGAACCGCACATGAATAATCGCCGCATCTCCTGTGGTCGCGGTAAAGGTTTAGGCGGTTCGTCTCTCATCAATGGTATGTGCTACATCCGTGGTAATGCGCTGGATTACGATGGCTGGTCTGAGCGTAAGGGCCTAGAGAACTGGTCGTATTTTGATTGTCTTCCGTACTTCAAAAAAGCCGAAACTCGCGATATTGGCGCGAATGACTACCACGGCAGTGATGGGCCGGTGAGTGTGACTACGCCCAAAAACGGCAACAATGTGTTGTATCAGGCGATGGTGGAAGCGGGTGTACAAGCAGGTTATAAAAGAACAGAAGACCTGAATGGTTATAGCCAAGAAGGTTTTGGCCCTATGGATCGTACCACTACGCCGCAAGGCCGTCGTTCCAGCACTGCGCGTGGTTATCTGGATCAAGCGCGAGGACGGTCTAATCTCACTATAGTGACGCATGCCTTGACTGATCGTATTATGTTTTCAGGCAAACGTGCAACGGGTGTGTTGTATCTGCAAGGCGATAAACCGCAGCAGGCCAATGCCAAACGTGAGGTATTGCTATGTGGCGGTGCGATTGCCTCACCGCAGATTTTGCAGCGATCCGGTGTGGGGGCTGCGGATTTATTACGTGAGCTAGATATTCCACTGGTACATGATTTACCTGGAGTGGGAGCCAATCTGCAAGACCATCTGGAGATATACCAACAATACGAATGCAAACAGCCGGTATCGCTGGCTCCTGCATTGAAACTTTATAACCAACCGCTCATTGGTGCCGAATGGCTATTTCTGGGCACTGGCATTGGTGCTAGCAATCAGTTTGAGGCGGGTGGTTTTATCCGAAGTGACGACAGTTTTACCTGGCCCAACATCCAATACCATTTTTTACCGGTTGCTATCAATTACGACGGCAGCAACCCCATCAAGGTGCATAGCTTCCAGGCACACATGGGCTCCATGCGTTCACCCAGTCGTGGCCGCATACAAGTCAAATCCAAAAATCCACATGAACATCCCAGTATTTTGTTCAACTACATGTCTACAGAGCAAGATTGGCGAGAGTTTCGTGCAGGTATCCGTATTACGCGCAACATTATGCAACAGGCTGCGTTGGCACCTTATCTAGGGCGCGAAATCTCGCCCAGCAGTGCGGTGCAAACCGATGACGAGATAGATGCCTTCGTACGTGAACATGGCGAAACCGCCTACCATCCTTCTTGCTCATGTGCGATGGGGGTTGGCGAGATGGCGGTGGTGGATGCTGAAGGGCGGGTACATGGCTTGCAAGGCCTGCGTGTGATTGACGCCTCCATCATGCCGGAGATTATCACCGGTAACCTCAACGCGCCGGTGATTATGATGGCCGAGAAATTGGCGGACGTGATTCGTGGTCGCCCCTCTTTGCCTGGGGTCAGCGTGCCGGTATTCAAAGCGGCGTGAGTCATTTTTTGACGTTGATTGAACTGCTGGGCGTGTTAGCCTTTGCCTTCACTGGCATCATCGAAGCACGTAAAAAAGGCATGGATTTGATCGGCGTTTACGGCGTGAGCATGATAACCGCTTTTGGTGGCGGAACGATACGCGATTTGCTGATAGGCCATTATCCGCTGTTCTGGATTGCACATTCCAGCTATGTCCTGATATTGCTGGGGTTTGCTATTGTCGCCGCGCTGGTTAAAGCCGAGTTCTACGAAAACCTGCATGTGAACCAAGCTTTTGAGGTGCTAGACGCGCTGGGTTTGGGCTTGTTCGCCACGGTGGGAGCTAGCATTGCCCGGCAAAACGGTTGCGACTTCTATATCAGCATGTTACTAGGCGTAGTCACAGGAGTGTTCGGTGGGATTCTACGCGATACCATCTGCAACGAAATCCCCAACGTGTTCAAGCGCAACGAGCTCTATGCCACCTGCGCTTTTCTAGGGTGCGCGGTGTTGCTGGGTGGCATGCAACTTGGCGTTGATGCGCTGCTTGCAACCCTGACAGGTATCGCCGTTACAGTATTGCTGAGACTGATCTCGGTCAAATACCGGATTAAGCTCCCTTTTTGAGGGTTTCTACCTCGCTGCCTTTTTCACCCCAAAGCTCTCGGTAATACGATCCAGCATAATTGCCAGTAACACCACGCCCAAGCCACTTTCAAAACCCAACCCAATATCCAAGCGCGAGATGCTTGATAACACATCATTGCCCAACCCGCCCGCGCCCACCATAGAGGCGATAATCACCATAGACAACGCCATCATGATAGTTTGATTGATACCCGCAAATAGCGCTGCCATGGCACTGGGCAACTGCACTTTGACTAACAGTTGCGTAGGTGTGCATCCAAACGCGATACCAGCTTCCACTTGCTCTTTGTTCACTTGGCGAATACCCAGAGAGGTAAGGCGCACTACCGGAGGCATGGCGAAAATAACGGTGGCGATGACTCCAGGAACACGTCCCAGGCCAAAAAACATCGCGGCGGGAATCAGGTAGACAAAAGCCGGCATGGTTTGCATGAAATCTAGGGTTGGTCGTATCACCGATTCTGCGCGGTCACTGCGGCCTGCCCAGATGCCTAATGGTATACCCAGCGCCAGACTAATCATGGTGGCAGAGATGATGAGCGCCAATGTGACTAAAGTCTGATTCACAAAACCCATATTGCTGATTAGCCATAAAGAGGCGGCGCAGAATAACGCGAACTGCCAGCCACGTCGCCAATAGCCTATGCCGACGAATATAGCGGCAAATAGCACAAAAGGGATAGCTAATAAACCATTTTCGATGCCTGAAGTAGTGCCATTAATGACTGTGCCAATCTGATTAAAAATTCCGTGATCATTGGTTTCTAGCCACTTCACCCCATTAGCCACCCATTCACCTAGAGGAATTTTATAGCTCATGCTGTTTTCTCCTTGCATAGTTTGCGTAGCAATACGGTTTTGGTAATTGCACCTATGTATTCCCCATGTTCATCCGCCACTGGTAATGGACACGGGTACTCGACTACTTTTCGTAGCACTTCATTGAGAGGCATGCTGCTAGGAATCGCTTCTTTACCCGGCAACAGCGCATCGCGCAGTTTTTTGCTGGGATCGTTCATGCAAGCCATGAGTGATTCGACCGAAACGATACCGAGTACTTTATGTTGTTCGTCCAGCACAAAAGCGTACACGCGATCATACAGTCGCATGCGTTCTAATGCCGCGCTGAAGCCTGCGGCGGGTTCGTCAGGATGGTCAAAAATGGTCACTTGTTCTTTTTGCGCAACGTCTTTGGCGGTGAGGTATTTATTGGTATCTACGCCGGTAAAGAACGCTTTGACGTACTCGTCTGCGGGGCGCTGCAAGATGTCGTCCGAGGTGCCGACTTGCACCACACGGCCGCCTTCCATGATGCAAATACGGTTACCAATTCTTAACGCTTCATCGAGGTCATGCGACACAAACACGATGGTGCGTTTTTGTTCTTGTTGCAGTTTGATGAGGACATCCTGCATTTCGGTGCGGCGTAATGGATCCAGCGCGGAAAACGCTTCGTCCATCAGCATCAGTGAAGGATTGACGGTCAATGCCCGTGCCAGCCCCACACGTTGTTGCATACCACCAGAAAGTTGCGCGGGTAGGTGTTTGGCGAAGGTGTTCAAGCCGACTTGCTCCAACACTTCCATGGCACGGCGTTCGCGTTCCTTCACTTCTACGCCTGCTATTTCCAAGCCAAACGCAGCGTTTTCTACCACGGTACGGTGTGGTAACAAGGCAAATGACTGAAACACCATACTCATGTCTTTGCGGCGCAAGTTGAGTAGTTTTTCTTTACTCATCGTGGCAACGTCCTCACCATCCACGATGATGGCGCCTGCAGTTGGCTCAATCAGACGGTTTAAAAGGCGTATCAGCGTGGATTTTCCAGAGCCAGAAAGTCCCATGATGACGAAAATTTCACCCTTGTTGATTTGGAACGAAGCATCCAATACACCAACGACTTGTCCGGTTTGTTTAAGAATTTCGTCCTTGTGTCGCCCTTCTCTTAACATCTGCATTGCAATATCCGGTTTGTTGCCGAAAACTTTGTGCAAATCTTTTACTACAACCTTAGCTTCTGATTCTGTCGTTGCTGTATTCATCAGACTTCCCCCTTAATTGATGCTATCGTTCAACCACCAAATTGCTCAACGGTTTGGAACAGCAGGGCAGGAACAAGCCCTGTTCAATCTCACGCGGGCGAATACCGCCACCGTGTTTCATGTCCACCTTGCCAGAAATTAGTTTACTCTTGCAGGTGCCACAAAGCCCTTTACTACATGCTGAAGGCAGCCGAAATCCCGCAGCGTGCGCGGCATTCAGCACAAACTGATTTGGCGCACATTGAATGGTAGCTTTACTGCTGGTCAGTTCAATCGAGAACGACTCTCCGCTAGCGACATTAGTATTGGTTTCTGGCTGAGTTTCGGTTAATCCCAAGTCTGCAAAATTGAAGCTTTCTTCATGGTAATGCTGCATATCAAAGCCCGCTTTTTCCAGCATGGCACGTACTGCTGCCATATAAGGCTCCGGGCCACAGGTGAAGACTTCACGCTCTAAGAAATCGGGCGCGGTAAGTTGTAAGGTGTTGAAGTCAAGAAATCCGGAGATGATGTTTTCTTGCTGTTCTGCGCCAACTTTCTCACAGATAAACGCAGGCCGGAAATGCGGCTGGTTAAACGCCATCAATTCCAGTTCTTTGCGGAAGATGATGTCTTCAGGCGAGCGTGCGCTGTGTACAAACATAATGTCACGGTCTTCTGCCAATTCATGAAACGCACGCGACATGGACATGAGCGGGGTAATACCGGAGCCTCCAGAGAGAAACAAATACTTGTTTGCTGGGTGATGTACACAAGTGAATTCGCCCGCCGGAGCCAATACTGATAATCGTGAACCGAATTTTAGATTTTCATGCAGCCAGTTAGAGACCACACCACCGACCTTGCGTTTGACGGTGATAGAGATGGTATGTGGATGTGTTGGGGAAGAGGAGATGGTGTAACTGCGATGGATAGTTGCGCCGTCAATCGGCAATTCCAGCGTGATGAATTGCCCGGGTAAAAAATGAAACAGGGAGGGTTTAACAGGTCTAAAAAAGAAACTCTTTACATCATGCGTTTCCTCACGCACCCGGCAGCACACCAGCGTATTGTTCTGGTCGGCATCCCAAGCAGGGGGCGGGTCTTGCCAAAACTGTGCAGAGTTTCTGGTAAACATTATCTACACGCTTTAATGGGGATAACCGCAGCGCTGCTTTCCATAGCGGCTTCCAGCCGTTGGATGTACCAATTGGTAAATTTCTCCACCAGCTCCTCGGTGTAGGGGGAATAAGGGCCGGGTTCGTATTGGTCATTCTTCACGCCACGTTGGGTGCGCTCTACCAAGTCAGAATCTTGTTTATTGGTGGCACGCCATACTTCGCTGACTTTTTTGATGTCGTAATCCACACCCTCAACTGCGTCTTTGTGTACCAGCCATTTTGTGCGTACCAGCGTGTGCCCAGTATCAATCGGCGTGATGCCAATGGTTACAATATGGTCGCTCATAAAATGGTGCCACGAGTTGGGTTGCGTCCAAAATGATAGCCCGCCCAAGTTACGCTGCGTTAACTCACCCAGCAATTTTTGGCAGGCAACTTTGCCATCCATGGTTTGCGATTCGCCTGCTTTGTCCAATGGGAGTCTTTGTGTTCTATATGCTGTGGCGCGCGAATCAAGCAAATCAATCTCGCTGGAAGGCAAGCCACAAGCTGACCAGCGTGCATTTTCTGCTGAAATTAAATCGCGAAATTCTTGCACTTTTTGTGTGTTTTCAGGCGATGGCTGGTAGCCAAAACCAAACTCATACATCGATGCTAACAGCTCAGGATGATTGGCCACGCAGTGATAACACTCGCGGTTGTTCTCCATGGTGAGCTTCCAGTTGCCATTTTCGATAATCTCTTCTTGTAAAACAATCTTACAATCTGCCACGCGATGCGGCGCGATGTAAGGTTCCATCGCGCGTTTCATGTCGGCAAAGTCGGCAGGCGGTTCCTCGGCCAAACAGATGAAAATCAAGCCCGCGATATTGCCCACATGTACGGGTTTCAGGTGATGGGTATTTTTATCAAAATCCTCGCCCATGTGTTCGTTGTATATCAGTTGTCCGGAGAGGTCATAAGTCCATTGATGGTACGGGCAGACGATGTTGCCCACGCTGCCTTTTTGCTCGTCGCAAAGCTGTGAGCCGCGGTGGCGGCATACGTTATGAAAGGCTTTCACGTTCATGTCGTCGTCGCGCACGATAATCACCGAGTTGTGACCAATATCCACCTTGATATAGTCGCCAGGTTCAGCGATATCTGGTTCTACCGCCACAAATATCCAGTGGTTGCCGAAAATGGCGGCAATATCCAGATCGTTGATTTCTGGACTGAGGTAAAACGGTGCTGGCAGGGTGTAGCCCTTGCGGCGTTGGCTAATCAGATTGCGAATATCAGATGAGATGTTCATGGTATCTCCTAACTCATGCTCAATTAGTAGTTGATAAGACGATGCTCTCGCAAAAAGTTGAGAATGACTTGTGCTTTTTCGACACAATTTCCATCATTTACGACAGTGCCGCCCTTGTTTTTGCTGGTAATTGCCGCCATCAGCCGCTCGTGACCGGTTTGCACCAAAGGTGCCTTCAGCTTAATGGGTTTACGCGGCGTATCTATTCGCCATGGTGTATGGTGAACGGCGCTATTGGTGGCCGGATGTGCAGTGATGTTTCCTAAAATTTGCCGTGCATGCACATGGCACAATTCAACCGCAGCCAAGGGATGTACCACCACCACCGCTGGTAATTTCACCCTCACGCGACGGCGCTGGCCTTTGGGTAAAAATTGCAAGATTTCAAGATGGTTTCCGCTTTGTGTAATCTCCAGCGCACCCGCCACGAGTGGCAGATTAAGCTTGGCTGCCAGCAAGTAAGGCAATAAACCGCTATCCTCACCGTTTTCAGCACGTGTGCCGGTCAAAATCAGGTCAACATTTTGTAGTTGTGCTGCCAGACTCTCGACCATGTCGCCATTTGTAGGCACTACGTCAATATGGCTCGCGCCCAGTGCTAAATAGTCTTGTAGGGCTGGATTATCCGCATTACCAGCGTGGAGTACCGTCAAATCGGGTACTAAATTTAAACCCACCTGCAAGGCCAAACTATCATTACGGCAATGACGCGCCTCCCCGCTAACAGGATTTTTTCCATCAGACACCAACACCGCTATGCGCTGCAGACTCATGCGTTGGCTCCCTTGGCTTTGGCGATTTCGCCAATCAAGGCTTGCATGATGTCTTCCGCATCGCCAATCACCGAAAGATCCGCACGTTTGATGATAGGCGCACTGCTGTCACGGTTAATGGCGATGACGTGGCGGCAATCTTTGATGCCTTGCAAATGTTGTACTGCACCAGAAATGCCGATCGCCAAATAGGAGGTGGCGCTGACCGTTTTTCCGGTGGCACCTATCTGTTTATCCCGCGGCAGCTTTCCGTCATCCACCACCACGCGGCTGGCACCAATAGCCGCGTCCAGTTGTAGCGCCAAGGTTTCCAAGGTGGATAAATTCTGTACGCCGTTACCTGCGGAAACAATAAAATCTGCTTCTTCTAGGGCAATCTCAGCAGCGCTGCTGGTCTGAAGACCTAAGTCTTGGTATTCGCCTGAAGCGTGGTTGAGTTCAACAGCATCAACGTGCGTGGCCTTGGCGCTAAAGGGTAGATCAGTATCTACTGCATTGGCCGCGAGCAAGACGATTTCTGGCAAGTTGCAAACTGCTAAGACACTGCATCCCGCCTGATAACTGGCGACATGCTTGGTGTCAATCTCAACTACCTGTGTGGCCGTTGTGAGTTGGCTGTGAGCGATTAACCTGCGCCCCAAATCTCCATCACCGATTAAGTTGTCCGGCATGAAAATTCGCATGGGCTGCATGGATTTAATCACCGCTAGCAACGAAGCCAGCTCAACATCAGGCTGAAATTGTTGAAAATCCAGTTCAGGTAACACCATTACCTCATCCGCGCCGGCGCTGGATAAATTCTCATGTAGTTCACCTAGTACCAGCACCGTTACTGTCGTCTCCGCATCTGCCAAAATCGCGGCGGCGGCGAGCGCCTGACGTGCGTGGTCGTCCAGCGCGCCTCGGTCGCTATGCGCAATCACCAGTACGCGAGTTTTGGGCTTGGCGGGGCTTCGTATGGGTTTGGGCGCATGTGCTTCTTCCGGCTTCACGTTTGCTTGCAACACCATACGCTTTAAGCCTGAGGAGGTTGTTTGTTGCGGGCGCATTGGATTGACTCTGCTCATGCGGTCTCCAAACTTGCCGCCAGCAATTCGGCAATATCTAACACCTCAGGTCGTTCGACGACACCCTCCAGCATCGCCGTACACTGCGGACAAGCCACGGCAATCACTTCTGCGCCTATGGTCCGCGCATCATGAATACGAATGTCAGGAATACGATGCTTACCGGGAATGTCGGTCAGCGGTGCGCCGCCGCCGCCGCCGCAGCAGCGTCCACGCAAACCAGAGCGTTCCATCTCACTGACGGTCAAGCCTATGTTTTTTAATAAAGTGCGTGGTGATTCGGTTTCATTGTTGTAACGCGCTAAGTAGCATGGGTCGTGATAGGTCAACTTGCGCGTTTCAGTGGATTTACCTAGCTTTAACGCATCGCTGGCGCTGAGTTGTGAGAGTAGGGTAGTGTGATGCAGTACCTCATAATGCCCTCCAAAAGCCGGATATTCGTTTTTTAGGCTATGCAACACATGCGGGTCGGCGGTGACGATGCGTTTGAATTGTAGGGAATTAAGCGCGGCAATATTACGCTTGGCTAATAGTTGAAAAGTCGCTTCATCGCCCAACCGCCGTGCGGTGTCGCCCGTGTCGCTTTCCAATGCGCCCATCACGGCAAAATCTACGTTTGCCGCCTTTAACAGCTTCACCAAGGCTCTCAAAGTGCGTTGGTAGCGCATGTCAAACGCGCCTTCACCCGCGACCAGCAACACATCAACCGCCGCATGAGGCTCAGCCGTTTTGACATTCAAATCAATTGCCCAGTAATACCGCGCTTTACGGTCAAAGCCGCCTACAGTGGCTGTCTGGCGCAGATTTTCCAGAGTTTGCGGTGCCTTGTTGGGGGCGCTTCCTTGCGTCAAGGTAAGGTTACGTCGCAAGCCGACAATCGCATCCACATGCTCAATCAGCATCGGGCATTCCTGCACGCAGGCTCTACAAGTGGTGCATGACCACACGGTTTGTTCTTCGATGAACGACGGCACGATGGTTTGCTTGTTGTCGGCGAGACTTGTCACCAGATATTGGATCAGCGCTTTTGGGTTCAGTGGTTGCCCTGCGGCATAGGCGGGGCAAGCCGTTTGGCACTTGCCACACTGCACACAAGCATCAAAACTTAAGAGCTGATTCCACTGAAAATCGCTGGATTTTTCAATGCCGTACTCATTAAATTCAAGATTGAGCGGTTTGAGTGCTGTGGATAATTCGCCTGTAAACCTTGTTTGACGCGGATGAAACGCCAAGTGCAACAACCCTGCGATAGCGTGTTTCATCGGCCCACCCAAGCCTATGCCTAGCGCTAATTCTGCCGAACCTGCCAATAGTAACAACAGCGCGACAGCCGCGATGCTGTTGGAGAGTGCTTGGATAGGTAAACTGAGTAAAAAAAGCCCCAGTGCAAAGGCCAGCAAAGAGTAAGGCAGCCGGCTCCAGGCGCCTAGAGACAAGCGGGCGGGAGGGTTACGTCTTCGCAACCACACGAAAAAAGCGCCGACGAACATGATGCTGGTGGCGGCTACAATCGCCCAGTTGAGTACGCTTGAGTACAGCATTAAACCGTAATTGATGCCGACTAACACCAACGCTGCAACTGCGCCGCCTGCTGTGGCAATATGGGTGCGGGCGATATAAGGCTCACGCGCGACGATGTGGTGTAAATCCACGAAATAGCGCTTGGGAATGGTCAGTAATTGGCACCA